>CALVXM010000004.1 GCA_944371305.1 uncultured Bacilli bacterium
GAGTAGATTTTCATCTACCCTCAATTACTCATTATCATTAGTTTTTGGATTCACCAACACTATTTGACAAAGAGCCTGTTTTTTTATTGTAATTCATATAGACTTTTTTAACAATATAACTATCCGAACATCATAAGGTCAGTTTAAATCATAGCTACTCAAACTACTATCTAACTCTTTTTCACCTACTTTAATTTGTTATTATTTTTGTTTCAAATAAACCAAATGATTTTCTTATCTCATCTATTACATTTAAGATTATGAATGTGTGATTAAAGCCATTATAGCTAATATAATTATTACCATCAATAGTTTACCTTTTCTTAATTTTTCTCAATTCTTTATAATTTATTTTAGTAAAAAAAGAATTAATAGACTAATCCATTAATTCTTGTTCTAAAGCTTCAAGTGGTTCATCATCAATATAAGGAATTTCTAAATCATAACTAGCTTTCTTATATTTTTTAGCTCCAGTACCAGCTGGAATCAATTTACCAATAATAACATTTTCTTTTAAACCATTTAATTCATCAACACGACCATGAATTGCTGCATCTGTTAAAATTCTAGTTGTTTCTTGGAAAGAAGCAGCTGATAAGAATGAATCTGTTTCTAAGCTAGCTTTAGTAATACCTAATAAAACTGGTCGACCTAAAGCTGGAGTTTTACCTTCAAGAATCAATTGTTTATTAGTATCGGCAAAATGATTGATATTAACCATTGTACCTGGTAAATATAATGAATCACCAGAAGAAATAATCTTAATTTTAGAAATCATACGTTTAGCAATAATTTCAACGTGTTTATCAGAAATACTAACACCTTGTGATTGATATACTTTTTGAATTTCTAATAAAATATATTGTTGAACTGTAATTGGATCAGTTACAACTAATAATTCTTTCGGATTAATAGCACCAAATGTTAGTTTATCCCCAGCTTGAACCTCTTGATTTAATTCAATCATCAATTTAGCGCCATAGTTAGTTGTATGAACTTTAGTCTCAGCATCATTAGCAACGGTAATTTCAAATTTACCATTTTCTTCTTCAATTTTAGTAACTTTGCCATTAATTTCAGAAATAGTTGCTTTACCTTTTGGATTACGTGATTCAAATAGTTCTTGAACACGAGGTAAACCTTGAGTAATATCGTCTCCAGCAACACCACCAGAGTTAATTGTACGCATTGTCAATTGAGTACCAGGCTCACCGATTGATTGAGCAGCCATAATACCAACTGCTTCACCTACCTCAACTAATGATCCTGTTGCTAGATTACGACCATAACACTTACAACATACACCGTGTTCAGTCTTACAAGTTAAAACTGTTCTAATTGGTACTTTGGTAATACCAGCTTTAATAATTTTATCAGCTAACTGTTCAGTAATATAAGTATTTCTCTCTGCAATAACTTCTTTAGTTTCTGGATGAATTACTTTCTTATTAGTATATCTACCAATAATACGATCGGCTAAACTTTCAACAACAGTATTATTTTTATCATCGATAAACGCTTCGACTAAAACACCCTCGCTAGTACCACAATCATCTTCTTTGACAATCATATCTTGAGCAACATCGACTAAACGACGAGTCAAATAACCAGCATCAGCTGTTTTTAAGGCTGTATCAACAGCTCCTTTACGAGCACCATGTGTAGCTAAGAAGAATTCTGATACATTAGCTCCTTCAGTAAATGAAGAAGTAATCGGAATTTCAACAGCTTCTCCAGTTGGTTTCATCATAAGCCCACGCATACCAGCCATTTGGTTGTAGTTAGACATATTACCACGAGCACCAGAATCAATCATCATTGAAATAGAATTTTCTTTGTGAGTTTTAATAAATCCTTCTAATTCAGCGGCAATTTTATTTTTAGCCTGATTCCATGTTTCAACAACATTTTCATAACGTTCTCTATCAGTAATCAAACCGCGCTTAAATTGTTTATTAATCGTATCCACTTTACTAGAAGCTTCGGCTAAAACTTCTTTCTTAGTTTTAGATTCGATAATATCACCAATACCAATTGAAATACCTGATAAAGTTGAATATTTAAATCCTAAATCTTTCATTTTATCAAGCATAACTGAAGTTTCAGTAGTTTGATATCTTTTATAAATTTGAGCAATTAACTTAGTTAAAACTTTCTTACCAAATGGTTTAACTAATTCCATTTTAGCTATTTCTTCTTTAATATTCATACCCTTATCGATAAAATATTTACTTGGCGTAATTTTTTCGATATTTTCTTCACTTCCATCATTAATATATTGGAAAGTATCAGGAAATATCTCATTAAATAATAATTTACCTGGGGTGGTTACTAAATATTTATCTAAATACTTATCAGGGAATATCTTATGCTTAAATGACTTAACAGGAATTGCAATACGTGTGTGTAGAGTTATTTCTCTTCTTTCATAAGCCATCAAAGCTTCATTATCGTTTTTAAAGACACGACCTTCGCCTTCTAATCCAGATTTTTCTAAAGTAATATAGTAGTTACCTAAAATCATATCTTGACCAGGAGTAACAATTGGTTGTCCATCCTTAGGTGATAAGATATTATTCGCACCTAACATTAAAATACGAGCTTCAGCTTGCGCTTCATCAGAAATAGGTACGTGAACAGCCATTTGATCGCCGTCAAAATCGGCATTAAATGCAGCACACACCAATGGATGAAGTCTAATACTTCGACCTTCAATTAACTTAGGTTGGAAAGCTTGAATACCAAGTCTATGTAAAGTTGGAGCACGGTTTAATAAAACTGGATGTTCATTTATTTTTTCTTCGACAATATCCCATACTCTTTCATCTTGGTTTTCAATCATTTTTTTAGCCGCTTTAATGTTAGAAGCTATTTCTTTAGAAACCAAACCATTAATAACATGTGGTTTGAATAACTCCAAAGCCATTTCTTTTGGAATACCACATTCATACATTTTGAGTGATGGTCCAACAACGATAACAGAACGTCCTGAATAATCGACACGTTTACCTAATAAATTCTGACGGAAACGACCTTGTTTTCCTTTTAACATACTAGATAAAGATTTTAAAGGACGGTTACCAGCACCAGTTATGTTTCTACCACGTCTACCATTGTCAAACAAAGCATCAACAGCCTCTTGTAACATACGTTTTTCATTTTGAATGATAATTGAAGGAGCACCTAATTCCATTAATTTCTTTAAACGATTATTTCTATTGATTACTCTTCGATATAAGTCATTTAAATCAGATGTTGCAAAACGACCACCATCTAATTGAATCATTGGTCTTAGTTCCGGTGGTATTACAGGAAGAGCTTCTAAAATCATCCATTCTGGACGGTTACCTGATTCTAAGAAAGCATTTAATACATCTAATCTTTTAATCAATCTAATTCGTTTTTGACTAGTTGCATCTTTAATACTCTCGATTTCTTCTTTAATAGCCTTTACTTCTTCTTCTAGATTTACTTGTTCTAGTAATTCTTTAATAGCTTCAGCACCCATGCCTACTCTAAACGAATTACCATATTTTTCATAATATGCTCGATATTCTTTGTCAGAGATAGTTTGTTTTTTTTCTAAAGGAGCACTTCCAGGATCTAGAACAACGTAACTAACAAAATATAATACTTCTTCCAAATCACGAGGTGACATATCTAAAACTAAACCAATTCTAGATGGTACACCTTTAAAAAACCAAATGTGAGAACAAGGCGTTGCAAGTTCAATATGTCCCATCCGTTCTCTTCTTACTTTACTACGAGTAACTTCAACGCCACAACGATCACATACAATATTTTTATATCTTAATCTTTTATATTTACCGCACGAACATTCAAAATCTTTGGTAGGACCGAATATTTTTTCACAAAATAATCCATCTCTTTCAGGTTTTAAAGTACGGTAATTGATAGTCTCTGCTTTTTTTACTTCGCCATATGACCATGAACGAATCTTCTCAGGAGACGCAATCGATATTTTTAAGCCTTCAAATTCATTAATATTCATTACATAGCCTCCTTATCAATAGAATCCTCATCAAAATCTTCATCGAATTCTTCATCAAAATCATCTTCTTCAAATTCAGATTCTTCTTCATTATTTTCAGGTACTGTCATCGGTTCAATACTGTTTTCAAATTCTTCAACATTGACAAAACCTTCTTGATCCATAGCTTCGATTTCTTTCATATCGACTAATTTACCATTTTCTGATAAAACACTAATATCTAACCCTAAAGCTTGGAATTCTTTAATCAATACTCTAAAGCTCTCTGGTACACTACTAGCTGGAAGCGGTTGACCTTTTACTAAAGCTTCATAAACTTTAACACGTCCGACAACATCATCAGATTTAATCGTCATCATTTCTTGTAAAACATGAGCAGCACCATAAGCATATAATGCCCAAACTTCCATTTCTCCAAATCTTTGTCCACCAAATTGTGCTTTACCACCTAATGGTTGTTGCGTTACTAATGAGTAAGGTCCTGTTGATCTAGCATGTAATTTGTCATCAACCATGTGGTGAAGTTTGATCATATACATAACCCCAACTGAAACACGGTTATCAAATGGTTCACCAGTTCTACCATCGTATAAAACCATTTTACCATCTTCATCTAAGCCAGCTTCTTTTAAAGCATCGATAATCTCTTCTCTTGTTGCCCCATCAAATGCTGGAGTCATAACATGAATATTTAATTTTTTAGCAGCAGCTCCTAAGTGCATTTCTAAAATTTGTCCGATGTTCATACGGCTTGGTACACCTAATGGGTTAAGTAAAATATCAATAGGCGTTCCATCTGCCATATAAGGCATATCTTCTTTCGGTAAGATTAATGAGATAACACCTTTATTACCATGGCGTCCAGCCATTTTATCACCGATAGAAATCTTACGTTTTTGAGCAATATAAACGCGTACTATTTTTGATACTCCAGCTGGTAATTCGTCAGAATCTTCTTTAGTAAATATCTTAACATCATGAACAATACCTTCCCCACCATGAGGAACTCTTAATGATGTATCTCTTACTTCCCTTGTTTTCTCACCGAAAATAGCGTGCAATAATTTTTCTTCACTAGTTAGTTCAGCCATTCCTTTTGGTGTTACTTTACCAACTAAAATATCATCATCTTTAACTTCCGTACCAATTCTAATAATACCGTTTTCATCCAAATTTTTTCTTGCATCCTCACCTACGTTTGGAATATCACGAGTAAATTCTTCTGGACCTAGTTTTGTGTCACGACATTCAATTTGATAATCTTCAATATGAATAGATGTATAAACATCATCAGATACTAATCTTTCATTTAAAATAACGGCATCCTCATAATTATAACCATTAAAGTTCATGAATGCTACTGTAACATTGCGTCCTAAAGCCATTTCACCTTTATCAGAAGAAGGGCCATCAGCTATTACTTGATCTTTTTTAACGATATCGTTTACTCTTACAATTGGAATTTGGTGATAGCAAGTACCATTATTACTACGCTCATAACCATTCAAGTAATAAGTATCCTTACCACCTTTAGTTTTAATAACAATTTTCTTACCATCGACGTATTCAACAATACCATCAGATGTAGCAATAACTACTGAACCACCATCGCGAGCTGCAATTGCTTCAATACCAGTACCTACTAATGGTGCTTCTGATTTTAATAGTGGTATTGCTTGACGTTGCATGTTTGAACCCATTAAAGCTCTTTTACCATCATCATGTTCCAAGAATGGAATACCTTGCGTAGTTATTGATATAACCTGTTGTGGTGAAACATCGATAAAATCTACTTTTTTAGATTCGATGATTATATTATCGCCACGATATCTAACAGGAACTTTTTCTTCTATAAAACAATTATTTTCATCTAATCGTACTGTTGCTTGGGAAATATAATGATCCAATTCTTCATCAGCTGTCATATAAACAACTTCGTCAGTCAACTTACCATTTTCGACTTTACGATAAGGAGTCATAATAAATCCATAATCGTTTACCCTAGCATAACTAGCCAAAGCAGTAATAAGACCGATATTTGGTCCTTCTGGTGATTCAATTGGGCAAAGTCTTCCATAATGTGATGGATTAACGTCACGAACATCCATACCAGCTCTATCTCTTGATAATCCGCCTGGACCTAAGCTAGATAAACGTCTTTTATTAGCTAATTCAGCAATTGGGTTAGTTTGATCCATAAATTGTGATAACTGGCTTGAACCAAAGAATTCTTTAATAGCAGCTGTAAGTGGTCTTATATTAATAAGAGACTTAGGTGTTACCTCAGCAAGTTCTTGAGTACTCATACGATCTCTTATTACTCTTTCAATACGAGACACACCAATTCTAAATTGATTTTGTAATAATTCTCCTACCTGTCTTACACGACGGTTAGATAAATGATCTATTTCGTCAAATGAACCAATTCCTTCAAATAAATTTAAATAATATGAAACAGAAGCATAGATATCTGAAATAGTTAATCTTTTTTCAGTAATAGATTGATCATTACCAATAATATTAACAATACGATCTTTATTAATATTGCTATAAACTTTAACCACTTGAACTTTGTTATAATTATCTAATTCTTCGTTAATTAAAACTTCTTTAACGCCATAACCATTTTCAAATACTGGTTTTAAAGTTTCTAATAATTCTTTAGTTACTAAATCGCCTTTATTAGCAAAAATTTTGCCATCAACTTTAATATCTTCTGCTAATTTACAACCTAACAAACGATCTAGAACATTTAATTTTTTATTAAATTTATAACGTCCAACTTTAGCTAGATCATATCTAAATGCATCAAAAAATCTCGTAATAAGCTGATTTTTCGCACTGTCTAAAGTTGAAGGTTCACCAGGTCTTAATTTAGAGTGAATATCAATTAATGCTTCATCTTTGTTCTTATTAGTATCTTTTTCGATTGTTTTTTCGATTAATTCATTTTCACCAAATAAATCGATTATGTCTTCATCACTATTTAAACCGATTGCTCTAAGTAATGTCGTAATAGGTACTTTTCTTGTACGATCAATTCTAACATAAATTACATCTCTTGAATCAATCTCATATTCTAACCAAGTACCACGAGTTGGAATAATTTGCGAAGTAATAGTCACACGACCATTCTTCTTATCAGTTTCTTTACCATAATAACAACTTGGAGAACGAACTAATTGTGATACGATAACACGTTCAGCACCATTGATTATAAATGTTCCTGTTTCTGTCATTATTGGCATATCGCCTAAAAATATTTCTTGTTCTTTAACTTCTCCAGTTTCACCATTAAAAAGTCTTGCTTCAACTTTTAAAGGTGCTGCATAAGTTGCATATCTTTCCTTACAACCTTTGATGGAATATTTTGGTTGTTCAAAAGAATATTTGCCAAACTCCAACGACAAATTTCCTGTAAAACTTTCTACAGGAAAAATATCATCAAATACCTCTTGAATACCTTCAGTCATAAACCAATCATAAGATTTTTTTTGAATTTCTAATAAATTGTTTAATTCAATTGCATTTTTTGTTTTTGCATAATTTCTTCTTTCACGATAATCTCCGACTTTTTTTGTTGTATATGCCACTCTTTCACCCCTATATACTATATTATCATGTATCAAAAGTACATGCCACCAATTTATAATTTTATCAAATTTGTGTCAACGTGTCAATTACTTATTGCACGAATTACAAAAAAACCTTTATTTTTACAAACGACTGTCGTCTCATATTCTTTACTTAAATCTTTAAATAAACTTTTAGCGCCTTGATCTTTATTAACAACTAACCATAACTGACCATTTTTATTCAAATGATTCTTAGCGTCAAATAATAATTTATAAAGAATATCCTTCCCCACTCTAATCGGTGGATTAGTAATGATAAAATCGTATTTTTTAGTAATACTACTATATAAATCACTTTCAAAAACATTAGTTTTAACATTGTTTAATAAAGAATTTTTTAAAGCTAAATCGAGGCTTCGTAAATTAACATCAACCATATCAACATTGACATCATATTTTTTAGCAATATAAATACCAATTGGTCCATAACCACAACCGATATCTAAAACATCGCCTTTTAATGGTGGTAAAGTTTCTAATAAGGTTCTCGTTCCAAAATCTAATCCTTTCTTAGAAAACACACCATTATCAGTATAAAAAGAAAGAGCAAGATTATTAATTATGACATTTATTTTTTTTACTTCACTTTTTAATGTTTCATCGTTAGTAAAATAATAACTCATATTTATCTTCCTCTTTTCTAAAAACACGTTAAGCCCGCACTTAAAAGTACAGGCTTTAAAATTATAAATTTTTAATTATTTTAATTCAACAGTAGCGCCAGCTTCTTCGAATTTAGCTTTTAATTCATTAGCTTCATCAGTTGGAATATTTTCTTTAACTGCTCCACCGTTATCAGCTAAATCTTTAGCTTCTTTTAATCCTAATCCAGTGATATCACGAACTAATTTGATAACAGCGATTTTATTAGCACCAGCAGCAGTTAATACAACACTAACTGTAGAAGGTCCTTCATCTACTATAGCAGCTACAGGTCCAGCAGCAACAGCTACAGCACTTGGATCAACACCAAATTCCTCCTTCATTGCATCTACTAATTCTTTAACTTCAAGAATTGTCATTTCTTTTAATCCACTAATAAATTCATCTTTTGTAAATTTTGCCATTTATAATCATTCCTTTCTATTTTTCTAAATCTTTACTATATAAATCTAAACAAATTGATAAATCTTTAACCACACCCATTAAACCAGATGCCAACATTGTAAGTAATCCATCTCTTGATGGGATGCTTGCTAGTTGTTTTAACATATTCATATCAGCTACTTGACCATCAACGTAACCGATTTTCATAACTAAAGCTGGATGATCTTTTGCAAAATCATTCAAAACTTTAATTGGAGCAACAGCATCAGTACCGAATGCAATAGCTTTAGGTCCATTTAATTCACTATCCAAATCGATATTTAAACCATCTAAAGCTCTTTTTACTAAAGTATTTTTATATACTTTATAATCAGAACCAGTCTCGCGTAGTTTTCTTCTTAATTCCATCGTTTCATTAACTGTTAAACCATGATATTCAAACAAAACTGTTGCAGCTGATTCTTTTACTTTACCAGTTATTTCATCAACTGTAGCTTGCTTTTTTGCAATTATATTTTGATTTGCCACATTACACCTCCTATATATCTTTGTAGTTATACCGTCTAAAATAAAAGCTCTTACTTACCGTAAGAGCATTAGAAAACTTTCTAAGTCCTCGGTAGGAAATATTAAGTCAAATTGACTCCTACTGTCTACGGTACTTCACACAACAAATTAATTATAGCATATTATTAATTACTTGTCAAAAGAATTTGGATCAATTTTAATACCAGGACCCATCGTTGTTGCGATACTTATATTCTTAACATAAGTTCCTTTAACAACTGAAGGTTTAGTTTTTAAAATTAATGATACAAAAGCTTCTAAATTTTCAAGTAATTGTTGTTCTTTGAAACTAACTTTACCGATGATAATATGAACATTACCATATGAATCAGTACGATACTCGATTCTTCCTTGTTTTACTTCTTCAACAGCTTTCTTAACATCCATTGTTACTGTTCCAGTTTTAGGGTTTGGCATTAAACCTTTTGGGCCTAAAATTTTACCTAATTTACCTAATTGAGGCATCATATCTGGAGTAGCAATTAACACATCAAATTCAAACCAATTTTCTTTTTCGATTTTCTCTAAATAATCAATATCTCCTACATAATCAGCGCCAGCAGTTGTAGCTTCTAAAGCTTTTGGGCCCTTAGCAATAACTAGGATTCTTTTAGTCTTACCTGTACCATTTGGTAAGCAAATTGTACCACGTAATTGTTGATCTGCTTTTTTAGTATCCAAATTTAAATTCATAGCCACTTCAACTGATGCATCAAATTTAGTTGTAGATGTTTTCTTTACTAAATCGATAGCTTCTTCTTTAGTATATAATTTATTTTTTTCTACTAATTTAGCAGCTTCAACATATTTTTTACCTTTCTTCATTATTCTACCTCCTTATGTGGTCTAGCGGATAAAATTTCCTTCCACATAGGTATTACCTATGTTAATCTTTAATTTCAATTCCCATATTTAAAGCTGTACCTTCAATGATTTTAATAGCTTCATCTAAAGTATATGCGTTTAAATCTGGCAACTTTGTCTCAGCAATTTCTTTTAATTGGTCTTTAGTGATTGAACCAACTATTTCTTTCTTACCTTTTGTCGAACCAGCTTTTACTTTAGCTGCTTTTTTAATTAAAAATGCTGCTGGTGGAGTTTTAACTACGAAGTCAAAAGTTCTATCTTCATAAATAGTAATTTCAACTGGTAATACATCTCCCATTTTATCTTTAGTTGCATCATTATATTTAGTACAAAATTCTTGTAGGTTAATTCCTTTTGGACCTAAAACAGTACCAACTGGTGGAGCTGGAGTCGCCTTACCTGCTTGAATTTGTAATTTAACTTTACTTGCTATTTGTTTTGCCACGAAAAACACTCTCCTTTCTTTTTCGCGTTGTGGTTATAATGATTATCCGCTAACAAATCAATCTCCCACTTCTATATAATAAAATATATAGCTTATTCATGATAACACATTTTCAATATTTTGTAAACTATGATTTAGCAATTTGTGTTAATTCTAACTCGACATTAGTTTCTTGTCCAAATAAATCTAACGCCACTTCTACTTGTTGTTTTTCTAAATTAATACTAGTAATCTTACCAAACATATTAGCAAATGGACCATCAACTACTTTGACCATATCACCCACCTGCAATTCATTAGCAATATCTAAGCGACTCATACCCATTGAACCTAATATTTTATCTACTTCTGCTGGAGTTAGTGGAAATGGTTTAGCTCCTTTACCACTACTTCCAATAAATCCTGTTACACCTGGCGTATTTCTTACTACAAACCAAGCTTCATCAGTCATTATCATTTCAACCAAAATATAACCAGGAAACATTTTCTTTACTTTTTCTTTTTTAACGCCATCTTTATATTCAACTTCTACTTGTTCTGGAACTACCACCCTAAAGATATAATCTTCAAGTCCCATACTAGAAGCACGCATCTCTAGTTTTTCTTTTACTTTTGTTTCATGACCTGAATAGGTGTTAACAACGTACCATTCTTTTTCCATTATCCCACCAACATTTTCAATCCGGCAATTATCAAATCACCTAAAGTAAAGAATATACCAAAGAAAACGATAAATGATAAAGTAGCTACTGAATATTTAATCATTTCACTTTTTAAAGGCCAACGAACCTTTTTCATTTCTTTTTTTACACCAGTAAAAAATGATTCTTGTTTTACTGAAGTTTTTTTATTTTCTTTCTTTTTTACATCTTTTTTCTTATTTGTTTTAGTTTCATCTTTAGTTACTTTTTTTGTAACATCTTTCATAGTTCACCTCTTTAATTATATGAAATTATTTCAAAATAAAAACACTTTTCTGTGTCTACATAAATATTAACACATCTTTAAATTAATGTCAATAAAATATAGACAAATTAGTGTTTTTATTGATTATGAAATTCCTATAACTATGTAAAACATTAAACACAAAGCATTCCTAAATTATTTATGACTGTAGTAGCAGAAGATTTATTTCCGGCACCAGTTGTGATAGTACAGGTAACAGTATTATCTCCACGCGGTAAGTTACCGACTTCGGTAAATTGTCCATCATCAGTAGAACAAGTAACAGAACCGCCACTCAAATTGTCATTATAGTTATTAGTTATCGTAAAATAATTAAGTATTGGCCAATAACCGCAACCTCCGTTTACTGAATAATAGTCACCATTAGCTACGATTGTTGGTTGAGTAGTATCAATTTTTGTAACTTGGGAACTTGATGTTATACTCGTACTACCCGCATTATTTACTGCTCTAAAATAGACATAACTCGTTCCAGGAGTATTCACATCTATGCTTGTCACTCCACTTCCTAAATCATTCCAACTACCACCTGTTTGAGTAGTGCTTGAGGTACTTATATAATATTGATAATTCTTTATTCCACTCGTACTTGTCGATTCTGTAGATACTCTTATCGTTTTAGTAGAATTGCTCCACGAAGTACTTCCACCGGTTAATATCGGTGTAGTTGGAACAGTCTTATCTAATTTAATCGTGTAATTTCCACTTGATGAATTTCCAGCTAAATCAGTAGTGGTAATAGTAACAGTTGTACCTGTTGTATTTGTAGTTATACTTGATACATTGCTTGTCGTACTAAAATGTCCTGATAAATTATCTGTCCCATTTGCCACATTTACTGTTACATCGCTTATACACCAATCATTATTTCCTAATGTTCCTGTAAATGTAGCACTTCCAACTGTTGGTGCTGTCTTATCTAAATTCAAAGTCTCACAAACTTTATCGGTTACTCCTACATCATTAATTGCAACTGCACACACAACATTTGTCCCTTCATTTGATATTCCTACTGAATAATTAGACATTTTATCTTCGATATTAGGTTCACAGCTGGCATCAGATAAACAATATTTAATACTATTTCCTGTACCGACTATATTAACTAACATATTAGATTTAAGCCAACCATTAGTTAATAAACTTTTATCATAAGTTATTGCTATACTAGGTGGAATTATAGGCTAACTACATTCTTCATCATATTGAAAATTATATTGTTTTGAATTATCATCATAATAATACCAAATGCACCCACTCATTTTCTCATCAGTTACTGGATTTACTAAATCTTTTTCGATAAAGCCAGCATTTTTTAACTCTTCAAGAGTTAAAGATGATGGTGCATCTATACTTGGATAACCAATATCATTATTAACACTATACTCATACGATGCTTGTCTAATTGCATCAATTGTCCTTTGTAAAGCTTCTTCTTTACTCTTTTTAATCGAACTATTAACGACGGGAAAAGTTATTAAAGCTATTATTCCTAGTATTATTATTACCGCTAATAATTCGATTAATGTAAATCCTTTTTTCATATCAATTACCTAACCTTTACTATATATATTTATCATACATTCTAATTTTAACTTATGTTAACCTATAAGTCAATTATCTTTTTTAATAATATCTAACATTTTTAATGTGAGGTATTTCTTTTATTTTTAAATTAAGCAAATAATATTTTAATCTATAAAGAGTTAAGCCCCCCCTATGTGTGCTATTGGCTAATTTGGGTGTTACCTTATTTCCTAACATCTAACTACATCTACTTTCTTATATTCATTATATAATAATTAATAGGTAAAAACAATATTTTATTAAACAAAAAACAAATAGATTATTATCTACTTGTTATTCCTTCAATTGTTTTGATATTCACACTTTTTTTATTGGCGATTATTTTATCAACAATGATACTTTCCAATTTATTTTTAATGATTTTATCGATTTTTCTTGCACCAAATTCTTGATAATTACTCAAATTTAATATTTCTAAAACAATATTATCATCGATTTTAACTTTAATTTTTTTATGATATTTTTTAATTAATTTATCAATTTTAAATTTAATTAATTGCTTTAAATCACTTTCTTTTAGTTGATTAAAACTAATTATATTATCAATACGATTAATAAAAGGTATACTAAAATATTCTTTTAATTTACTAAGAGAATTAATGTTTTTATTAAAACCAACATTAATTTCATCAAAACCAATATTAGAAGTCATGATAATAGTTACGTTATTAAAATAAACATCGACACCTTTAGAATCTTTTATTTTACCATTATCTAATATTTGAAATAATAAATTAATAATACTAGGATTAGCTCTTTCAATTTCATCTAAAATCAAAACAGAAAATGGTTTATTTCTAACTTCCTCTAATATTGTCTTATTATCGTTATATCCTACATATCCTGGAGGAGCACCGACAAATTTACTGACACTATGAGCTTCGCTATATTCACTCATATCTAGACGTATAACATTTTTCCCGGCTAAAATATTACCAAACACTTTAGCCAATTCAGTTTTACCTACACCACTAGGTCCTACAAATAAAAGTGAGTAACATTTTTCATCTTTAAAACCCAATTTAATTTTTTTAGCAATATTAATGACTTCCGAAACAGCCTGTTCTTGACCGATTATTTTATTTGATATTTGTTCTTTCATATTTTTAATTATTAATTCATTTTCTGATAAAATTTCATAAATTGGTATTTTAGTTTTAGAATTAACAACATAGGCAATATCATCAATTGTTACTTCATTTCTTTTTTTATCACATAAAACCAATTCTAAACTGTTGATTTTATCCATTAATTCAAATTCATTTTTCTTATAATTTGAAGCTTTTTTAAAATCACTATTACTAACAGCTTCATTTTTATTTTTGATCAAATTTTGTAACTGTTTATTTAGACGGTTATATTCAGTTAATTCTTTACTTTCTTTCAAACTAGCTTTCGCACATACTTCATCTAAGATATCGATAGATTTATCAGGCTCATTACGGTCGTAAACATATTTTTCACTTAATTCAATTATTTTATCAATAATTGTATCATTAATTATTACATGGTGATAATTCTCGTAAATTGGCTTTAATTTAGTTAATATTTTTTTAACTACTTCTTTATTTGGTACTTCAACATTGACAACTTGAAATCTCCGTTCTAAAGCTTTATCAGTTTCAATAAATTTTTTATATTCTAAAGTTGTAGTGGCACCAATGCATCTTAATTTATTTCTCGCTAGGGCTGGCTTAAATATATTAGAAGCATCGATTGCTCCTTCAGCTCCTCCAGCTCCTACTAATGTATGAATCTCATCAATAAATAAAATAATATCATCATCTTCTTCAACTTCCTTTAAAACTTTTTTTACGCGGTCCTCAAACTCACCACGGTATTTAGTTCCAGCCACTAATGTTGCCATATCCAAATTTATAATTCGTTTGTTTTTTAAACTAACTGGAACTTCACCATTTGAAATCATACGACTCAATTCTTCAACAATAGCTGTTTTACCAACTCCCGCTTCACCAATTAACAATGGATTGTTTTTAGTTCTCCTTGATAATATTTCAATCATTCTTTTAATTTCTTTATCTCTTCCAACAACAGGATCCAAACTACTAGCTTTACTAGTTAAATCTGTTCCTAATTCATCAAGCAATAATTTCTTATTTTTTTTCTTTTTAAATATTTTATAACTAAATTCATTATATAATTTATCTAAATCGATATCTAAACTAAGTAATATTCTAATAGCTACTCCTTCACCTTCTTCTAAAAGATTAGAAAATAATGCTTCAATAGTAACATCACTATTATTTTCTTTGCAATCCATCATCGCATTTTCCATTACTCTTTTAAGTAAAGGGGTATATAAAAACCATTCACTTTCTTTACTACCAATTCCTACTGTTTCAATAATTTTATTTCTAAATTTATCATAATCTAAATTGTATTGTTTTAATTTTTTAGATACATTGTTTTTGTTTTTTAAAATTGCTAACAATAAATGTTCACTTCCCACATAAGGATGTTTTAATTCTGTCATCTCTACTTTTGCCATTACTAATACTTTTCTTGCTTCTTCTGTAAATTGTCCAAACATAATTTCCCTCCTAATATTATTCTATGATAATATTGAGATATTTTAATGTTTTTTATACAACAAAAAAACACAAATTAATTGTGTTTTATAAAATTAGCTTAGCTCATAAGGTGATTGCGCAGTTCCTTTACCACCAGTAAAAGTTAAATTATTCTTTAAAAATATAACTGGGCGGACTCCATTAACATATGGTGGAGCATCAAAATTTAATTCTCCAGATTCTTTAATAAAGCGAATCCCTACATCACCATCTTTAGCAATAGTCCAACATGAATTAGAAGAAGATGCATTTTCGATTGTATTAATATCGACAAATGTTTTAACATTTGAAGTTGACAAATCAATATCATTGCCACTAAACATTTCACCAACTGTTATCAACCCTATATTACTAGAAAAAGTAGCATTTTTAACGGTTTCATAATTTTGACCTTGTGATGGAGAAAACGAATATCCTCCAACATAAAAATTTTTATTACCAATATATCGATAATTATTTGAAATACCAGTTGCAAAGGAATTCACCTTTGTATATATAGGATGAGTTGTAGTAATCTCATTATTAGGACCAAATTGACTCCCATCTGGTAATGTCCCATTTAACACAATCTTTACACTATCATTATCTTTACCTATTATTCTAAATGTACATTTATTATCAGTTCCACATGCATTATCACTACCACTATATGGGACATTAACATATTCGCCAATTTGAGATTCCGAAATGTTTGTTGCTTTATCACCAATCTCATAATTAGATTCTAATGTACCAGTTCCTCCAGCAATAATCATATCGGGAATCTTGATAACTGCACGAACACCAAAAGCAAAAGAAGGATAATAATTACTACCATATCCACCATTATCCATAACAAATTCGATAAAAATTTCGTCATCTCTATTTCCAAGCCAAAAACTATCTTTAATATCTAAATATGAATCTGTTTTTCCAGCTCGTTTATACTGATCATAATCTAATAATCCCACTTTTTGTATTGTGGTTATTTCATCAACATTATTCCAAATTCCAACATTAAATGTATTACTTATTATATTATTTTTAACATTATCAGCTAAACTATTATAGAAATATTTATTTAACCAATTATTGATATAACTTGCTTCATATTCTTCTTGTGTTTGCCAAACATTTAAACTTGGTTGAATACTAGTTAGGGGTTGTTGAGATATCAATAACATTGTATTAGCACTTGTATCTATTTCCATTACTCGCCAATGATGTCCTCCATACCATAAATGGTTATTTGTTACAACATCATTTCCACCTTCATAATAATATATATTACTATTTGTTTCATCTTGCACTAATCCTTTGGTTCCAACTTGTTCTAATAATGTTGATATTAAACTTTTTCCTTCTGGTGTTGGGTCAACTGGATCTTCTGGTGTAGTAGTCTCACCATTAACACTAAAACTGCCATCTGGTTGTAATTCTATTTCATAATTATTACTCTTTACTTTTAATTTTGTTACTTTACCATTACTGTATTCTACTTCTAAGATTTCGGCATTTCCTAAACTTACCATTTGACTGACATCAGCAATAGTTACGCCATCTGTATCATTGCAGATATCTATACTTCCATCTAATTGATTCTTCATTTCTGATGTCGCACAATAGTTATTAATGCCACTTAATATCATACTCGCTTCTGACTTGCCGGCACTCTTTCTTGCATCTTCAATCACATTTAATATTATTGGGGTTGCTATTAATGCGATAATAGCTAGTATAATTATTACTGCTAATAATTCTATTAACGTAAACCCTTTTCTTTTCATATACTTTCTCCTCACTTCTATTATGTCTACTTTTTTATTGTTTACTATATATTTACATTTTAACACATATCAAATTATAGATCAATCATATTTTTAAACTAGCTTAATAAAATTTAATTTATTAAAAAAGGAAGCTATTCTTTTTCAGAATCTTCCTCTTTTTCCTCATCATCTTTATCAATATTATATTTTTGTTTTAAAGTAATTTTAATTTTATCTGTTATGATTTCACCCGGCTTGATACTTTGCGAATCAACATTACCATAACCTTCTATTTCATAATCAACATTAAGTAAATCTAATAAAGTTATTGCTTCAATTCTCGAATATCCAGTCAAATCAGGCATTTTAATTTCATTATCGTTAGTAAGTAAAAATACTTTGTCGCCACTTACAACTGAAGCATTAGCTTTAGGAACTTGTTTGATAATTCTATTACCTTCACCTAAAACAACTACATCTAAGCCTAGTGATTCTAAATCTTTTTTTACAGTTTCTGTATCTTTATTAATATAATTTTCTAAATTATAGCCATTTACCTTATCGTCATCATTATTATTACTAATAAATCCTTTATATTTAGCGATTGATTCCATCGCTGATTGTGTCATTTTTTTAAGACCAATGTTAGAGCCATTGTTAGGTCTTTTTACTGAAGCAAAGACAATTATTTGTGGATCTTCCTTAGGAAACATACCAGAAAAAGAATATAACTTATCTAACCATCCGGTTAAATAACCACCGTGTTCATCATCATATATCTCAGCTGTTCCTGTTTTACCAATAACATCAATACCATCAACTCGATAGTCTAAGCCAATTGCTCCACCCTCTTCGTTGTTAACTGCATTGTACATAAGTTCTTTTATTTGTTCTATTGTATTATGACTAACTATTTGATCAGATTTTTTTACTTCTCTTTCGTAAGTTACTTCGCCATCTTGGATTATTTTGCTAACTATATTAGGTTTAACCATTACTCCATCATTAGCAATGATACTTAAAGCTTGAAGTTGTTGAATAGGCGTAGTTGTGATGCCTTGACCATAAGAAGCAGCAGCAATCTCAACAGGATAATTAAATACAATTCGTCCCGTTAATTCCCTTGGTAATTCAATTCCTGTTGTTGCTCCAAAGCCATATTTAGTTAAACAACTCTGTAAATCTTCTTTAGTTAACATACTCTGCATCATATTAACAGTAGCTACGTTACTTGATAATTCAAAACCATGATTGTAAGTAATTTTACCCCATCCATAAGTATTCCAATCATAAATCTTAGTTCCTTCAATTTCAATATGACCAGATTGATAAGTATCATCGCCTTTATATGTTCCTTTTTCAATAGCACACATATAAGTAAATATTTTCATAACACTACCAGGTTCATAAACAAAGGAAGTTAAAGGATTTTCATAATTAGTTAAATTTAATTGATTAGGATCAAAAGATGGCGTCGAAGCTGAACCTAAAATATCTCCTGTCTTAGCATCCATGACACTAATGGTAATCCATTCCGGATCGTAAAGTTCAACATTCTCATCGACAACTGACTCTAGTATTCTTTGAATGTTAGAGTCGATAGTTAAATATATATCACTACCATCAACAGCTGGAATATTTTCTTCTGGTGTATCAGGTATCTTATAACCAAAGCGATCTTGTTGGTAACTAATATAACCATTTTCCCCTTTTAATATTTCATCATATCCAACTTCAATTCCTAATTCACCAACGATAATTTCTTCCATTTTAGAAATATTATCAACGTAGATTTCAACCTCTTTTTTCTTAGCATATCCGACAATATAAGAAGCAAAATCACCATTTGGATAATATCTTTTATAGCTTTCGATAAAATCGATTCCTGGTAAATTTAAATCTTCAATTTGTTTTTTCAATATTTCCGTAATTCCTCTACCACCAGGTCCTAATTCAACTTGATAAGCATCTCGATTCAATAACTCTAATATATCAGCTTCTTCCATATTTAGTAAAGGCGCTAAAGCTTTAGCAGTGCCTTCTTTATCAGCCACATGATATAAGGTATCAGAAGAACCAGTGCGATTTTCATCTAAATAGGCTATTACTGTATAACTTGAAACATCAGTTGCTAAAACATCACCAGAATTATCATAAATAGTACCCCTTTTTGCATATAAAGTGGATGAATATGTATTACGATTAGAAGCAAATTCCTGCATATTAATACCATAAACATTAGGAGAAAGAGATAAATAAAGATACTGGACAAATAAAATCAAAATAAAAACAAGAAATATGCTAAATACAATCATCGGAGCCTTCCATTTCATATTTCTTGTCTTCATTATTTTCACCTTACCTATCAATAACAACTATATTATCATTATTATACGCCAAACCTAATTCTTTGACAACCTTTGAAACGTTATCAAATGAAGTTAATTCATTAACTTGCATCGATAGACTTTCAACCGTTTTCTCTTCGGTTGATATTTGATATCTAATTTTCTCATTACTCATTTTATAATTACCGATGCTAGCACCCATAAAAATCTTAACAACTATTGCTAGTGCAAAACACAAAACACCACTAAAATACAATAATTTTTCTCCTTTAGTTAAACCTTTTTTCTTTCTTGCCATATTATCTTATCCTTTCAATTACTCTTAGTTTTGCACTTCTTGCGCGTTTATTATTTTCTAATTCTTCGCCCTTCGGACTAATATTTTCAACAATCTTAAATTTTGGTTGATATTCCAAAGGTATAATTGGTAAATTTTTTAAATTATCATCAATTTTACTTACCTCATTAAAAATTCGTTTACAAATTCGATCTTCTAGGGAATGAAATGTTATAACAGCAATTCTTCCACCTATACTAATCAAGTCTAAAGCTTGATATAAACTTTTTTCAAATACATTTAATTCATCATTAACTTCAATTCTAATAGCTTGAAAAACTTTCCTAGCGGGATGTTTTTCATTTCGATAACTAAATGGTACATTTTCTTTTATAACTTCAGCTAATTCTAAAGTAGTAGTTATCGGCCTATTTCTAATAATTCCTTTTGCAATTGAAGAAGCATATTTTTCTTCGCCATATCGATAAAAAATATCAGCTAGCTTTTTTTCATCATAACTATTAACAACATAATAAGCATCTAACTCTTGATCCTGATTCATTCGCATATCCAATCTCGAATCTTGATGAAAACTAAAACCACGTTCTTTTTCATCTAATTGCGGACTAGATACTCCTAAATCATAAATAATTCGATCGACTTTATTAACGCCTAATTTTTTCAATTCATCTTTTAAATTGACAAAATTGCTATTGATAATTTGATAATTATTAAATTTTTCTAACCTTTTTGAAGCACTAGCAATTGCTTCTTTATCTTGATCAAAAGCATATAAATATCCATTTGGTATTTTTTCTAAAATCGCACTACTATGTCCAGCATAACCTAAAGTACAATCGACAACCACACTGTTATCTTTTAAATTCAAACTATCGATACTTTCTTTTAATAAAACACTTATATGCATAACTTCCCCTTTAAATATTAACAGTAAATAAACTATCAGCAATATCTGAAATTGAATTTTCATTCAAAACTAAAAATTCTTCCCAACGTTCTTTACTCCAAATTTCTAATCTTTCATTCACACCGATAATAATACAATCTTTTTTTAAATCAGCATACTTAATTAGTGGTCCTGAAATATTTAATCTTCCTTGTTTATCAAATTCACATACAGTCGCACCTGATAAGAAAAATCTTAAATAATTCCTCGCATCTTTTGTGTTAGGTAATTCTTTATATTTTTTCGTTATATTATTCCATTCTTCTTTCGGATAGATAAATAAACAGCCATCTAACCCTTTAGTCACGATAAATTGTTCACCTAATTCATAACGTAATTTTGAAGGAATAATAATTCTTCCTTTATCATCAATCGTATGGTGATACTCACCCATAAACATAATAATCACCCACTTTTAACCACTTAGTACCACTATATACCATTATTTTACTCCATTAATGATAATTTGTAAAGGTTTTAATTAATATTTTTACATTTTTATCAAATAAAAAGAGGAATATTCCTCTTAATAAAGACATGCTCCTATAATAATAGCAAGTAAAATATATAAAACAATAATAATCAAATAATTAATGTTATTATCTTTGCATGTCTTATTACATGTTTCACAATTCATATTAATTACTCCTTTGGCCTAAATATATGCTCCAAGTATAATTATCAAAAGAATAAAAAGTACTAAAACGATAGCAGCTCCAGATATACCATTGTTACAACACATATAAATCATCCTCCTTTTTGTCTTTTCACATTATTGTATGGTATTTTGAAAGTTTTGTGATAGATAATGAAAAAATATTGTTTTTTTTGCTATATTTTGTTATAATTGATTTGCATGTAATAAAGAAAGGATTTAGAAAAATGAAAAACAAGAAAAAATATTTATTGCTATTATTATGCTTACCTCTTTTAATGACAGGTTGTAAGAAAATACCACAATTACAAGATGGTAAACAAGTCATTGTAGAAGTTAATGGTAAACAATTTACCGCAGAAGAATTCTTTGATGAATTAAAAGAAGCTGGAGGAACTGGCGTTTTAATTAATTTAGTTAGTAATTATATTACTGAACAAGAATTAACCGATGAAATGGAAAAAGATGCTAAAGAACAAGCTAAAGCTGAATATGATCAAATGTATGCAATGTATGCTAATCAATGGAATGATTTCTTAAATTATAATGGGCTTACTAATGGTGAACAATTATTAGAAGTTATTGAAGAATCATATAAACAAAATGCTGTTTTAGAAAATTATCTTAAAAATGATGTAATAACTGAAGAAGAAATTCAAGAATATTATGATGAAAATATTTATGGCGAAATTACAGTAAGACATATCTTAATTACTCCTGAAGTTGAAGATGATATGACTGATGATGAAAAAACTGAGGCTAAAAATAAAGCTTTAGAAGAAGCTAAATCATTACTTGAACAAATTAAAAATAGTGATAATAAAGAAGAAAAAATCACTGAATTAGCTAAAGAAAAATCTGATGATACTGGTACAGCTAGTGAAGGTGGATTATTAGTTAATATTACTAATGAAAGTGGTTTAGTTGAAGAATTCTGGGAAGCATCTTTAAATTTAGGAGTTGGCGAATTAACTGCTGAACCAGTTGAAACTGAATTTGGATACCATATTATTTATAAAGTTAGCCAAAATGAAAAACCTGCCCTTGATACAGTTAGAGATCGTGTTTTAGATAACTTAACTACTGAAATGTTAAGTGCTACTAATGCATCACAAGTTTACTGGGCTGGTTTAAGAGAAAAATATAATATGGTAATTTATGATGATGTTATCAAAGAAGCTTATGATTCTACAATGAAAAATTTAAATAAAGAAACTGAATAAGTATCAAATATTGATACTTTTTTCTTTGCATATATTCAATAGTGTAATATTGCTATAATTAATAGTATTATGCTAATAATATTTATAAATAAAAAAACCTTTCATTTTAGAAAGGTTTCATCATCAATATTGAGTAGTTTTATCGTACCAATAAACGCCCTTACTTGGGAAATTAATATATAATTCAGGTCTTAGGAAACCTGCACGTAATGCATATATACCATCAGAAAATACCATATTAGAAAGCTCTAGGTGTAAATGAGCTCCAGTTGTACACGTATCCCAATATTCAGTGTCAGGATTACCACCCATAACTGCTATTTGGGTGCTTTTAGTAACAGTATCACCTTGATTAACTAAAACTCTTCTTAGATGCCAATAGCCACTTGTATAAATCTGACCATTGATATTGTGTTGGATATAAACTTTATTTCCACCACATCCATGAGGATTTGATTTTTCAACATAAACAACCATTCCATTAGCAATTGGATAAATTGGATAATCAGTCGTATTAGCCGCACTAGCTGAAATATCTAATCCATGGTGAAAATCTGAACTGCCATTGAATGGATCGATACGCCATCCTGAATATCCAGAGATGTAACCAGTTACAACTGGTCGCCACATGCTAGTATCTGGTGGTAAAATATTTTTCCCACAAACCCTGATATCTTCATCATCTTTACATCCTTTATCAGAATATAATTCAATTTCTGCTTCCATAGCTTCTAATTGTTCTTCAATGGAAAAAGCATCATCATCTAATTCTTCTAATTTATTATTTATTTTTACTAATTCACTTTGTAAATCTTTTTGTTCTTTTTTTAATGATTCTTTTTCTTGTTCTAATTCTTGTGTTTTCTTTTTACTTTCTTCAATATCTTTTTTAAATTGATCAACTAATTCTTCATTATATGAAGTTAGTTGTTCTGATACAGCTAATCGATAAATGAAATCCGTAAAATCCTTAGCGCCAAAAGCGTACTCTAAATAAGCTGATTCACCATTAGCTAATTGGAAAAATACTAATATATCCTCAATTTCTTGTTGTTTTTCCAATATACTTTGATCTAATTCTTCGATTTGAATTCCTAAATCATGAATGTTATCTTCAATATTAGTCATATTTTGTCTAATTTGAGTAATTCTATTTTTCGTTTTAGCTAATTCTTCTTCATTTAATTCTTGTTGTAATTGATTTTCTTCATATTCTGCTTTTAAATCCTCTAATTCGTCTTTTAATTGCCCTAATGTTTTAGCTTCTACTTTAGGAACATAAAATGATGAAATCAATAAACAAACCATAAATATCATTTGTAACATTATTTTATTTATTTTTTTTATCATCACTTTCACCTCAACTATAATTATATCATAATTTATCTAGACTGTCTAATTATAAAATAAAACTTTACAAAAAAACTAAATTAGTTTTTCTCTAATTTAGTTAATACTTGTTTTGTTACTTCAATAGCTTTTTCTTTAACTGAAGAAGCTGCTTTTTCTAAAACCGGCGTTCCTTTAGCTATAGCATAATCTAATAGCTCTTGTGATTTTTTTTCGATATCCTTAGCCTTTTTTTTAGCAATTTTTAAAACTTTCTCTTTATCTAAATCTTCTAATTCAGCTTTAATTTCATCAATTTTATTTTCAATATTAACTTTAACTTCTTCAATATCAATTTCTTTAGCACGAGCTATCAATTCATCAAATTTTTGTTTTAATTCTTTTCTTGTTTCAGATCCTTTTTTAGGAGCAAATAAAATTCCTAATCCAGCTCCAATGGCTCCTCCTAATAAAAATTTACCAAATCCACTTTTTTTCTTACTCATCTTTATCACCTTTCTTTTTTCTATTTAATAACCACGTGATACCACTAGATATAGACGTTGCAATTCTATCACTAAAAGAATTAATAACATCAGTTGTATTATCAATCATATCAAACAAACCATTTAATTTAGTTACCTTATTATCAACATTGTCAATAACATTATTAATTCTATTTAAAGTACCTATCAATTTAATCACAGCAATTGTAGTAGCTACTACTAGTATAATCAAAGCTAAAAATAATATTACTATAAATAATTCTTTTAAATCAATTACCATTTTTTATTCTCCTTTCTCATACATGCTATCGATTAAATCAAACAACTCACTTTCCGTAATTGGATTTTCCTTTTTAGGAGTCATATGCTCTTCAATCATATTAACATCGTCATCGATAATATCGATTTCAGCTGGTTCCTCGACCAATTCATCAAATAGATCTTCATTCTTTAACTCTTGATTAAACAAAATAGAATTATTGCCAATCAAAGTATTTTCTAAATCGTCTTCTAAAGTGCCATAGGCTTTTTTTCTAACCTCATCGATACTAACACTAGTATTAGTATAACTAATTTTTTTCTCTTTAACCGGTGCGATATCTTCTTTGTTGTAATTTTTATCTAAAACGCCATAAACAGGAGAAATTATCGGTGTTGGTTTAAAATGTTTTTTCTCCTCTTTTACCTTAGTTTGTTCTTTTAAGTAACTAGATTTAACTACTTCTTTCTTAGGTTGTTCTAATTCTTTAAAATATGCATCATCAAAGAAAATTGGTTGTGTTGGTTCTTTTTTTTCAACCTTTGGTTCTAAAGGAGCAACTTCCTTTTTTTCTTCCTTTGCGGGAGCTGGTATCTCTACTTGAATAACCTCACTTTTAATTGGTTCTTCTTCAACTTCGTCTGTAAATAAATTTTTCATCTTATCAAGTAAACCCATTATTCCACCTCTTCTTCTAGTTTTAAGAAATTATCTGATTCTTTTTTAGAAGTAAAAATATCATATTTTTCTTCACTTACTAAAAATTCATCATCTAAAACAGCACTTATTACTTTATCGTTAAATTTAACTGTCGACAAAATATACGAAGTATTTAAGACGATATCATTGATATCATCATAATCTGCTTCTACTTCTATTTTAGAATAATTATACATAAATTCGATAAAATATCGATCATTTTCTTGTTTATTTATCTCTAAATAACCTTGCTTACCATTGATATCTATTTTTTTAGAATAATAAGCATTAGGATCTTCCTCATAATTTTTTACAACTTTGTGATAATAACTAACAACATCGATATAAAGATAATAATAATTACCATCTGAATATAAAACATCGTTGTAATCGTTGGTATCCATATATGAGACACCACGAGGAATATAATATTTATAACCTTTGCCAATTTGATTATATAGATCATTATTTTTCGATAATACGACATTTACGATATTATCAATACTATTGGTATCAATTCTAACAACTGAACAACCACATAGTAAAAGTAGACTGCAAAGGAGTAAAAGTTTTTTCATATATTCACCTACTCATTTATATTATAACAAATTTGGCAAGACTTTAGCAATCAGTTTTTAATTTTTTCGTCAACTTTATGTATAGCAACCAACTTATAAATTTTATTACCTAATTTAACAAATTTTTTTTCATATTCAGTAGCAATATTATCTTCATTTAAATTAGCATATAAATCTAGGCTAACCAAGTCAAAATAATAACCATTTTGACTAAGAGTTTGTAATGAATACTCAAATAATTTTTGATTGTCTGTTTTCATTTCGATTATATAATCGTCTTTAAATATCTTGGCATATTTATCGAGGAAAATCTTACTAGTAAGCCTTCGGTTAGCATGCTTTTTCTTAGGCCAAGGATCGGAAAAATTTAAATAAATTTTACTAATATTTTTACTAAAAAAATCAGTAATATTACTAGCATCTAAATTAATTATTTTAAGATTATCTAATTTTTCTTTTTCCAATTTTTTAACAACACTTACTAAAACTGTTGCATATTTTTCAATTCCAATAAAATTAATATGAGGATTTTGTTTAGCTTTTTCTATAATAAAATCACCCTTACCCATACCTATTTCAATTTCAATTTTATTAGAATTATTAAATATTGGCTTGTTTTTATATTTCTCTATATTTATAACATAATCGCTAACTGCTATTATATCTTGTGCACCTTTTATATTTCTTAATCGCATAATTCCACCCAAAATAATTATACACCAAAATAACATTAAAGCATATAATTTATTAGAAACAAAAGGAGGAAATTATGAAAAAAGATAGAAATTGTGGAATGCAATATCCTAATATGGGAATGATGCCAATGCCAATGATGCCCATTCCTACTCAAATGCCTTACCAAAATCAAATGAATTATATGAATTATCAAACTGATAATAATGATGCTACAATGAATGTTTTATCACAATTAAGCAACTTAGAAAAACGTGTAAGTACCCTTGAAGGTATCATTAATTCTAATAATTCTTATAATACTTCTAATTATCAAATGATGTAAAAACTTCACAATTAAGTGAAGTTTTTTCTTAAAATTCATTAGGATAATTGATGTTTTTTTTCTGAGAATAAGCTAAATTTAAAGCCGAATTGATTGTTATTTTAATTATTTTATTATTATTGACTAGATTATCAAAATAATCTAGTTCTTTTTGTTTATACTGACCACTTATTTTGATATTTTTAATAAGTTTTAAATCAATCCCAAAACCAGTAGCAAAAATTAAATATTTTTCTAATTCAGCAAATTCTAAAGGTTCAAATTGATTTAAATCTTTCATATATTTTTTTAGACCAACTAAATAATAGTATTCTTCATTACCTAAAGCTGTTCTTTTATATAGAAAAACGAAATAAGGTAAAAAGATAATGGCAATGATGATAATTATAACTGATGAAAAATAGGTATCTTTATCAAGTAAAAATAATCCTAATATTATTCCAAAAACACAAAAAATGATTCCGATAATCTTAAACAATAAAGTATCTTCATAATAGTGTTTTTTATCTAATTCACGGTCGATAGCATTAAACCAATTAGAATAAGATTTTAAAAATTCTTCATAATCAATCTTAGCTCGTTGTTTAAATTCATCGATTGATATTTTATTTTTATTATCAAAAATAAATTTAACTAATTTCTCATCACTATTGTTTAAATTATCAATATTATTCTTTTTAAAAATATAACCTTTATTAGTTTTTTTAAATATTATTACTTTCTTTTTGATTAAATTTAAAATAGAAGCAATTAAATCATCATCAGTTACTTTTCTTCTTATTAAATATCCAATTATAGCTGGATTAGAATTATCAGCAATTTCTTTAAAATATTTTCTTTTAAATCTAAATTCGTACCTTTTATCATATCTTTTGTAAACCTGATAGGTAATAATGATAATGATAATTATCCAAATCATCATGATACTAGTTAAAATAACTTTATAAATATCTTCTCTTCTTTCAATTTTAGGTTCGATATTCATAAGTCTTATCAATAAATCAGTCTTAAGTTTATCTTTTTCATCTAACAAATTAACTCTTTTATAAGCTTCATTGTAGTCATTTCGACTAAAACTATTTTCTGTTTTAATAACAGCATTATAAGCTTGTTCTTTTAACTGATTATATTCTTCGTCGCCTTCTTCGACATTAATTAAATTTTTCTCTACATCATCGACAATATTCAAAACAAAAACATCTGATTTTTTATTTGAAGTTGTTATATTTTTATCGAAAATAACTCTAAGGTCAAGATTATTATTTTTTAAATTAGCGATATTAATCTTTATAGTTTCTTTATCGACTATTTTAATTTTACTTTCTACGTCATGAACCCAAACTTTTAAATTTTTCTTATTATTTTTGATATTAATGGTTATTTCTAAATTGTTAATCTCATCTATATCGTTAAATAAAAACATCGATAACTCAGAAGCATCTTGATGATTGATAACCATATTTTTTAAAGTATAATCAAGATAAAAATCTTTATTCATTTTACTTGGGTTATAAATTTTATACTCGAGACCACTTTCGATATCAAAAGAAGTATAAACGCCATGGTTACCTTTAACAGCATGATTTACTTTTTTAAATAAATCACCATTTTCCTTGAATTCTAAAAAATCTAAAGTATTTGAAAAATTAATAGCTCTTACCTCATTTAAAACAACCCCACTACCATTATATAATGATTTATCAGCTAAAACCATATTTTCAAATTTATATCCTTCATAATTATTAGCATAATAAATTTTTCTTTCACTACCATTATATTCACCACTCATTTTAAAAGCTTCTTGAATATGTAAATCACCATTTTCTAAAACATCAATATTAACTCGATAATCAGTTATTTCATATTCAGCTTTAATAGTTGGCGCAAAAATGAAAAAAAACAATAAAAAATAAAATATTTTTTTCATAAAACCTCCTGTTTTATCTCACTTCGTCATCATTATATAATATTTTTTCTAAAAAATAAATACATATTTTATTGGTTTTTAGACAAAATAAATTTTGAAAGGAGAATTTTATGAATATCGATATTAGAGCTCATATTAAAGATAATTTTAAAAGTGCGGAAACAGACGAAATAAAAGCTTCAATCGAAGCTTCAATTAAAGATCAAAATGAAATAACTTTACCAGGTCTGGGGGTGTTTTTTGAACTTTTATGGTCTAATAGTGATGAAAATAGTAAAGAATATATCCTAAACACATTAAAAAATTCTTTAAATTAATAAAAAAAGGTTGACAAAATCAATCTTTTCGATTAGTATATATGGTACCAATTCGAAATGAATTGGTGCTAGTATCACACTAGCCAACCCCTTTTTATTCTTTTATGCGAACTATTCCTCAGGGGGGAATAGTTCTTTTTTTTATTCCCTTACAAATCAATTATATTATATGCTAATTTAATTAGTCAATATATTTTACGATGAATACTGTAAAGGTGTGTAAACTATTTTAAAGTTAATTTATTTTTAGCCACTTCTTCTAAAGCTCTACCAATTGACTTTTTAGAAACATATTCATTTTCTTTTAATTGATAATGATTGGTTTCTTCAATTTCATGTGCTCTTTTTGCAATAATATTTACTAATAAATATTTAGACCCAACTTGATTAAGTAGTTTATCAATAGATGGATATATCATTTTAATCACCTTCCTATATTAATCATAGAATAAAATTTAAATATTTACAACTAAATTCTTAAAACTTGACATTATTTGACAATATCTCTTAATCCTTTTAATATTTCAACCATCGCCCAAGTATCCTGTTTACAATAATCAATTAGTTTTTGATATTTATAATCATACTCTACTTTATCCATTTGTTTAAATTTTGCATAAGTTACTAAAGCATCAACGCCATTAGCTATTTCCATTCCCTTATAAGTTAAATTACTAAATAACGGTAATATTTTTTTGATAGAAAATGAACCTTGCATATCTTCATGGTAATAATTAAATAAGCTAGCTTCTTTTTTATTATACCCCATATCTTCATATAAAGAGGTCTTAGTTTTAATAATATTCATAAGATCAAAAACATGATTATGAATATTCATCAATTCGTCTTGATATTGAGGAAAAATTGAAGCTAACTCTTTTAATCTACTTTTTTCAAAGGAATCGTTATATACCAAAACAGTGCCATCGCCTTTAATATATTTAATTAATTCTTTAATTAGTTCTTCTCGATGATCAAATTCATCTCTAGCTAAATAACCATAGTGATCTTTTTCTTTGTCACAAATTCCTGGCTTTTTTTCAATATGTAAAGAAAATTGAAAAACTGATTGACTATAAGGTTTTTCTCCTTTAAAACGCGGTAAAGGGCAAGGAAATGTTTCAAAATCAAGGTGGTAAATAGGATATGTAATCATATTGATACCATCTTTTATTTTATCTTTATTGACATAAGGAGTTTGGGTTTCAACTACTTGTTTTTGAATAATATTTTTTTCTCTAATTAAATCTTGATCATCGATATCGAAAATACTAGTTTTACCTTCATTTATTAATTGATAAACATCATATTTTTTATTGTTGATTTTAAAGCCATGATGATTATCTAAATAAGTTAAAATAGAATTTTTATTAGGTAATATATCAAAACATAAATCAAAATAACAGCATTGACTAGATTTTTTATTCTCACAAAATTGACCAAGTGGAACTCTTTTATTATCTAAACTAGCAATATATTGTTCTAACTTTTCTCTTTCTTTTGCTATTTTAATTAAATAATCTTTAGTCAAATTAGTAAAATCAAAATAACTGATAATATCTTGATCATTAATAGTATCGTACTTTGGTACTCCTTTTTCATATTTACCATCAAAAACATAATCACTATTTAAAACTGCTAAATAATATTTAATTTTATTGATTTTATCTTCTTGTTTATTTTGAATCAAATCATTTTCAATAATATATCTTTGAACCGCTAAATCAAAAACATAATGCCCCGCACTATCAAAACGATCTAATAATTTATTTCTTATTTGACAATATTTATCATCAACACTTTCAAAATCTTCTTTTAAATGATATATTCCATCTTTTTTGACAAAAATATCATTACTTAAAAATTTCTTACTAGTTGTTGCTTTAACTTCAATAATATTAAAATGATCATCTACTTCATTATAAATATCGACATAACAAATATATCTAATTCCATTAATCTTACAATCAAAACTTTCTTGATCAAAGGTGTTATAAGCAAATTTAAAACTACCTTTAAAATACTTACTAGCTAAAGATCCAGCCAAGATTTCGACTTCATTATAATAAGGTAGCATCACTTCTAAATGTTCATCTACTTTCTCATCTAAATCCATCATTCCTAATAATTCTTTAGTTTGTTCTTCTAATTCTTCTTGTTTATATTCTTTTAAGGAAACATCACTATTTAATATTTCTTCCTTTAAATCATCTAAAGCCACAAACCTAGGGCATCTAGTATAATTAATAAATTTAGTCTTCGTTATGGCCATATTTCACCTTTATATTTTCATATATCTCATCGATTTTCTTACAATCATAAATTCTTTTGTTTAATCTTTTATCTAACGTATCATATATAAGTCTTAAACTAGTTAACCATACCCCTGTCACCTTAAATATAATATTACTATTTAAAACAAAATAATGATTAATATCTTCATTTTTTAAGACAAAAGGATTATCTATCTTTCTACCATCAATTAACCATTGATCATCTTTGATATCACCAGTTAAAGTTCCTTTTTTATTAAAACTAGTAATCTCAAATACCCCAGCTTCATTAATAATTATTAAATTATTTTTAATAATCAATGATTTTTGATAAGTTTTTAAATTATTTAATTCCGCTAAAATAATATCACTTTTAGAAAATTTAATATATTTTTTTCTAAAAGGACTATTGTTATCACCATATTTTTTAAAACCGGCTAAAATCTTAATCACAAAAAAAGTATTAAAAATGACTAATATCCCATAGACAATATTAATTGTTGCCTTTAGTATTACAGCAGCTTCTCCTGAAGATGATAACATCAAATGAATTTCAAATACTACCTTACCTAAAACAATTGGAAAAACAAATCCATAAAGAATTACTAAAGCAATCAATATTTTCCTTTTTACATCTCTATTCACCTTATACCACCTATATTAATGATAACATATTTTAAAGAAAAAAACATAGTTAAATGTTCAAAAACATTAAAACTATATTTATAAAATTTAATAATAATCTTCTTATTTTTATGATTAAAATTTTCTCAATTTATATTATTACCTAAAAAAATGTTTACTAACAAAAGCATCAATTTAAAACTGATGCTTTATACTACCTTTTGTATTCTCCATAGAGGTCTAAAAAAAGAGTAATTTTAGTAATTTAATATTAAACTAAATATTGTCCTTTACTTTATATTATCACCTAAAATTGAACTTTAACATTTTCTTTTTCAGTAGCAGTTGCTTCAAAGAATTGTTCTTGTTTAAATCCTAACATTCCGGCAATAAGAACTGTGGGAAACATTTCAATAGCATTTTTATATTTTAAAACTGAATCATTATAAAATTGTCTTGCAAATGAAATTTTATCTTCTACTTCTTTTAAATTTTCTTGTAAATTTTTAAAATTACTATCTGCTTTTAATTCAGGATATGCTTCACTTAAAGCTATTAATTTATTTAATGCAGCACTTAATTGATTATCTGCATTCATTTCATCACCTGGTGTTTTAGCACCTAAAGCAGTATTTCTTGCTTCAACAACTGCAGTTAATGTATCATTTTCGTGTTTTGCATAACCTTTTACTGTTTCAACAATATTTGGAATTAAATCAAATCTCTTTTTTAATTGAACATCAACTTGACTCCATTGATCTTTTACTTTGTTTCTTAATTGAACTAAATTATTATAAGTTATAATAATCCATGCAACTAATATAATTATAATTAAAATAACAACCCCTAAAATAATATAACCATTCATTTCTTTACCTCCACTCTATATTATTCATCATCTAAATGTTAATGTATTAGTATCATCATATTGATAATGATACCAAATTGTTTTGTTGGTAATTAACAGTTTATCAAACATTATAATTGTTAGTCATTGTATTGATTACCTGATACATCTACATTATTTTGCAACTTTTTATTACTAAACTGACCATTAAAATTATCTATACTTTTCTCCTCCCCTATCTTTAATAATTGTAACATACAATTTGACTTTTTTTAAGCATTTTATGTAAAATAATTCAATTTTTTTCAAATTTATACATTTTTTAACCAAAACTGATAGTTTATCAAAAAAAGTAAGATTTATAAACTTTTTTAGTTAATATAAAGCAACCTTACATATTGATTATACAACATTTTCCATAAAATAAAAGACTATCAACAATTTTATTTGTCAACAGTCTGAAAGCATCAATTTAAATTGATGCTTATTTAATTTTACTATTTAATCTTTGCTGTTTTTTTTCTAAGCTAGTCACTGATGATTTACATATATTTCTTACTATTGTGTCTTTATCATTAACATATTTTTGAAATATTGGTAATAATTCTATCTTTTTATATTTCTTTAAACTTTTAAGAGCAAATATTATCGTTTCCCTTTCTTTTGTTAATTCAATTAATTTAGAAATTGCTTCTTCTATTTTTAACTCACCACATACAAACATTATCCCCCATCTTTCTGACCCTAATTCATCATTATTTAACATTTCTAAATATAAATCTTTATATTTTATATTCTTTGTTCGAAGAAAAAAATTTGAATACATATCGCATAATATTCCTTTGTTAAGTTTATCAACATTTGCATATCTTACTAATTCCTTTGCAAAAAAGGGAATCAAATCATGATTTTCAGGTGAAAACAAGCATCCTACATAACATGCTTTATCATTTAATAATGTACTTTTATTATAAAATTCCAAAACTATATCTCTTGTTTCTTTTGGATGCTCTTGACAATAATATTTCAATTCATCCCATATTTTAAATTTTATTTTTTCTTTTCTCATCCTATTATCAAATTCTAATAATGTACTACCTTCATCTGGTTTCCACTTTTTTTCTTCTTTTAGATCATCTTTATACAAAGCTGCTGCTATAGCATTTTCTACTGAACCGTATATTAATTTATATATTTCTTGCTTTACATCTGAAATTTTTGATTTTATTATCAACTTAATATTTTTTTTCTTTTTCTTCTTCTTCATTTCACACCTACCATGGTAAATATTTCTATGTTTTTTAAATTTTTATTAATTTATTAGTTTTATAAAAATAAATATAAGAATTGAAACACTAACTCTATAATTAAATAAGGATTATTAATCATATTTTTCTTTCTTACAACATTCCATTTTGCATCATCGAAATAAATTTCAAGACCTAAATCTTCTATTTCATATGTTTTAGCAACCACAAACATTATAATAAACTATTTCCTTCTTCCTATTATGACATTAGGATTTTTTTCTTTTATGACTATACTAATATCATCAACAATGAAAGGACCAAAAAAAGGATATTTTATTAAAAATTTAATTTTCTCGTTTTTATTTGTATACACATATAAATACTTTGCCAAATAATAACTGTTACCCATTGTTAAACGATATCTCTTATACATTAATACAATATCACTATATTTAATTATTTTAAATCTTTTAATATTTATTAAATAATCATCTAATAATATATAATTCCATTTAGAATAAAAAATAGGTTTTTCTATTTGCAGTTGCAAATTTTTATAATCTCCAATATTTAAATTTTTTAAATAAATTGATTGTTTAGCAAGCGTTTTTATGAATTTAAATAAATAAATCAAAATTAATGGATAAAAAATAAGTATGTTTACAATCTCTCCAAAATTCCTTAAAGCTGTTGCTATCATAAATAATAAAATTATCATAAATATAAATTCAATTGATATTCTAATATATGATTCTAATATCAATTTTCGAAATTTTTTCATTACTAATTACCTCGTATAATCAATTCTTGTGAGAAGTTATAATAATAAGTGTTAGTCATTTTATTTAAATTTAAAATTCGTTCAAACTTATCATAAGTATAACTTATGGTATGACCATTACCATAAATACTACTTAATAGATTAACATTATTTTTTTCATAATTAAAACTATATTCTTTATTATTCTGAATTATTTTAGATAATAATGTCCCTTCATACTCATAATTGAATATAATATCTCACTGTTTTTATTTTACCAAACAATATATATCTTGTCTAATTAAAATTACCAATTATAAATTGATAATTTATTTATCATCAACCATTAAATCTTATTATTTAATTATTCATTTTAACAATCGTTTACCAATTAATGATATCCCAGATACCCTAATTATAACATTATTTATTTTCTATATTTTTTATATCGAAATCAATTATTTCTTGTGTATTAATATTAATATAAAATAATACATTGTAAATATTATTTTCAGTTTCTATATTATACCTCACTAAAAACATATTATTTTCATCATGAGGAATATATTTTTTGTCTCTAGAAACTCTTTTAATATCTTTTAATTCTATTACTAATTCATTTAAATTGTATATTTTAGGTATTATATCACTATCAATTTGTTTATACCAATTATGATAAGAAGCAGTCATTATAATAACGAAAAAAGATATAAATATCAAAATTGAAATTATTATCATTTTCTTTGATTTTGTTTTTTGTCTAGATCTTACTTTTATTACTAAATTTTTGTCAATGACATTGGTTTTATATACGTAATCTCCAATACTTTTATTACTTATTAATATTGTTATAATATTGACTCCTAAAAATAATAATGAAACAATATTCCTTTTTATAAGGATTTTTTTACTATCAATTAGTTCTCCATTATCGCTAACAATAACTAAATTAAATATTTTCTTTCCTAAACTATAATTGTTTAAAAATATATCTTTTAAAACTATTAATAATAAAAATGATGAACTACAAACTATAACAACCAAAACCAAAAATGAAGTAGAAGATAATAAATCTGGTTTAAAACAAGTTGTAACATTCATTAAAATGGTAGATATTAAAACAATAATTGTAAAATCTACAAAATTTGATAATAACCTTTTTATTTTCATAATTAAAACTACCTCAATTCATCATAATATATTATTTAAGAAAATATTAACAATTTTAAATTAGTACTTTTTACTTATATCTAAGGCTATTTATTACTATACATTAAATCCTATTTTTAAACGAATTCCAAGCAAAGCTAATTTTTTGTAAAATATTATTAACGGTATTGATAACGGAATTTACAATTTTATTCGCTGTATTTACTACAGTCTTACAAATAGTTTTCATACCATTCTTCCAATGGCCATATAAATTTTTTATTGTATCAAATAAAAAGCTAGATATATCAAAACTATTAATAAAATTATTTAAAACATAAACATATAAATTATTTCCTAACAAATTATTTTTCTGAACTAATATGTCATCAGCATTTATAAATCTACCCCAAGTAGGATTATAATATCTACTATTTAAATAATATAAACCAGTCTCATCATCATAATAATAACTACGATATCTAAATGGATTAATATATGCTATATGATTAGTATCAGTTATTACATTATCTAATCTATATTTATTTTACCAAACAATATATATTTTGTCTAATGGAAAAATATTGATATATTTCTACATCAATATTTTAAAACTTACTCATTCCAATTATTATATACATTTATAATATATTCTTCAAATTCTTTCCAAAATATATAAGTATACAAACCAATACTGTTAGGATCTTTATTTGGTATTTTTTTATAGCTTTTATCGTTACCTAAAAATATTAATTTATTTTTTGGTATTACTCTTAACGATGTGTTTAAAAAACTAATTAAATAACTATCAATATTATTTATTTTATTTTTCTTATACATATGTAAGCCACATTGTGGTAAATATTCATATTTTTTTAACTCTTCAATTGATAATATATTATCGCTTATCACATTGTAAACATGTACTCTTGGTATTATACAATCATTTTCCCAAGTATCATTATCAACTTTTACAAAAAATATATATTTATTATAAAATCCATTCTCTTTAGCATATTCACCATCAAACTTATAGGCATATGTATCACCGTTTTGCCAATCTGTTATATATGGTTTGCGAATATATATTTTCTTTTCTTCTGGCTGTTGACTATTCAATTTAACTTCTAATTCTTCTAATACTTTTTTTCTCTTACTATATAGCTTTTCATTTTCTTTCCAAAGTTCTAAATTTTCAGGCATTAGTTTAATGGCTGTATTCTTTACTTCATCTGTTAATCTTCCGTACTTCCATTGTGTATCAGCTAATGCTAACCAAACCAAAGGTGTATCACAATCTTCATAATCATAAGCTTCCCATGATTCAATAACTTTATTCATTGCTTCTTCAGAAGTCATTCCTTTTTTTAAATATCCTATGTATTCCTCTTTTACATCACATGTTACATCATCTGAATATAAACCTGGTCCCCATGCTCCCATATTTTTTACCTCCTTAATTTCCAACATATGTTAATAATTATCCATATTTACTAATATTATTAAACAACTTTATTTATCATTAACTATTAAATCTTTAATATATCTCTTAAACTTACTCTTTAGTTTTTTATATCTTAAAACAGCAAAATCTTCTATTTGACTTGGAATATATAATTTTCCTGTACTAAATGATAGTCCTACTGGAAAATTATATTTTTTATAATATTGATAAACAGCTCTTTCTATATATCTTTTAAAATATTTGTTCAATTTGTCGACATTTATAATATAAAATATATTAATATTTTTATTAGGATTTAATTTTTTGTTTTCTATTAAATAAACTTCAAAATCTTTAAAATGTTTTTTTTCAAATTCATTTAATATCGTTTCATTCATTTCTTTCAAATGTATTAATACAAAAACATAGTCATCAAAATAGCTCTTTTTAATAGCATAATTAATTACATAGTTATTAGTTTTAAATTCTTTAAAATCGCTATATCCATCATTATATAGTTTATCATATAATTTATCCTGAAATTCTTTATAGTTTTCATATTTTATTTTATATTTTTTAAATTTTTTTGATTCAATATTAATTTTACAAATTAATATAATCATTATAATACCACTTGCAAGATATAAACTACCAAATACTTTATATCCAAAATAACAACAAAAAACGTTATATTTACCAAACAAACCAATTTCTGAACCAATAATAAATATAAGAAAAAGAATCATAAATATTAGACAAATAATGATAGATGTTTTTGCCAAAAACTTTTTTTGTTTATTTTTCATCAATATCACCTAAATTCCATAAATAAATCATTAAAGTAATAAATTTAATTACTTAAATAAATAATCTTTAAAAATATTTAATTTGGTACCATTTATTTCAACTGTTTCTTCATCTAACCACTTCATTTCAGCATCTTTTTCATGATATACCCAATATATATTATATTTTTTATTAGTTTCGTTATTTAACACCTCTACTCTTAATGTCCAATCTACAGTAGCACCTCCACTATATCTATAAGATCTAAGTGTATATTCGCCAGTTGGAGAATCTAAGTTTTCTAAATGTTCACCTATTGGCAAGTCTAACATTACCACTCTAGTATTACAACGCACAACCATAAATATTATTATTAACATTATAAAAGTAAGTACCCAATGCTTTTTAATTTTCTCTATCATAGGCAATCGCTCCCATTCTTATAAAAACGCTATAATGTATTTACTAGAAATTTTATGTTTCAAAATAATACCAATTATTTTCTAAATTTATAATTTTATTTATATTATAAAATTTCTTTATTTGATTTTCATCATACATTTTAGCAATATATTGACCAGAAAGAATTTGAGAATTAAATAAATAAACTACATTATTATCATATTTATGTATATCTTTTAAATTAAGATTTTTTAACAAATTAATTGTATTTTCATATTTATATAATTCTTCAGTTAAAACTTCAGTCTTAGAATTATTATCATATTCAAAAACTAAAATTTTTTCTTTTTCAACTTCAACACTTATTTCTTCTTTTACTTTTAAAAGTTCATTTAATGATTTTTCAAACATTTCTTTATTATTTTCAAATTGTTCAGTTATAATGTAATAATTTTCTTTTTCTCCCCAGAAAAAAGTTAAAACATGTTTAAACATACCTAAAACAAACATTAAATAAATAATCAAAATTAAAATACAAATAAATATAAATTTATATTTCATTCAAATTCACCTCAACAATTTCATTTGTAAAATATATCTATACCATATTTTATACTATAATAGTCTATATATCATAATAATAACTACGATATCTAAATGGATTAATATATGCTATATTTCAATCTTATTGTCCTCTAATTAAAACTCTTTGTATTAACAATTTATTGACTTAATTTTATCAAAATAAATTAAATCTGTCTGATTAAGTATAAAAGTGCTAATATAACATATGTATTAGCACTTTTAATGTTAGTCATTATTTTGTTTTATCTTTTTTAACTAATTTATTAGTTTTATAAAGATAAATATAAGCTATTGCTGCACCTACTCCATAATCAAATGCTGTTTTAAATACATCTAACCAATCTATTGTAATAATTGGTTCATTATCTTCAATTTCTTTAAACACTATACTATCCACTATTTCTTTTATATTCGTTTGTTCATCTTGAGAAAATTTAGTTGCTTTTTGAGCTGTAAAAACATAATATTGAGAATTAATAATTATATAATAACTAATTGAATAAACTCTGTTTTCTGAATCATAATAATTTACTAAAACAAATTTATAATTGTTTTCATATACCTCATAATCATCTATATCAAGAGCTTCTGTTATTTCGGAGCCAAATTCATTTATTTCTTGATCTTTATATCCTATAACTTGCAATTTAGATCTTACAAAAAACTCTATTATTTCTTCATCCTTATTTTCGGTTATTGCATATAGATAAATAAAATTGTCTTCAAAAAATTTTTTCATAACACTTGGATTAGATTCATATTTTTCAAAGAAAGAATTATTAATCATATTATCCTTTGTTACAACATTCCATTTTGTATCATCAAAATAAATTTCAAGACCTAAATCTTCTATTTCATATGTTTCAGCAAATACAAGCATTGGAAATAACATAACTGTTATCATAATTAACAATATTTTTCTCATATAAATTCCTCAATTCTATTCTTTTAAAAGCTACTCCATAGATTACTTGTTCTTTTATATACAATTTATACATTATTTATTATGAGAAACAAATTTATCTTTTTTAAATTCAATTCCAATAGTCTTTAAGTATTCTAATTCTTTTTCATTCTCACATAAAATATCACAATATTCTCTACTGGTTATTGAATATAACCAGTAATCATTACCTTTAATAAAAGCGATATCATCTAAATATTTAGGTTGACACCAATCATATAATGATTTATTAGTTAAAATTTCCTTTTTCATTTCTTCATTGAATTTAAAGATGTATAAAATACCTCTATCAAATAAATCTTCTTCTTTTACATCAATTAATTGTTCACTAACTAAATTATGTTTAAATTTTTCTATAAATACTTCTTTTACGTGGTTATAAAATACCATATTTATACTATTTTTAATTGCTAATAATCGTCTAAATTCTGCTATATCGCTATCATCATTTAAATATGTTTCATCAAAAATTTTATCATTATCTTTAAAGTATTCATAGGCCTTATCAAGATAGGAATCAGAAAAATTTTTTATTATGTCATCTTTAGTAAAACCTGGTGTTGACAAAATAACATCCATACCTTTTCTGAAACTAAAATCAAAAGGTTCAAAATAATACTTAAATGAGACATAATCACACTTATCATAAGCATAATCAATTAATTTTTCAAAAGTTTTCCCATTTATTTCATTTTTTACTAACATATTACCTCCATATTTAAGATTACATATTAAGATTTTCAAAATGGACAGTCTTTTCAAATTTATTATCTTCAAATTCTATCCCTAAAGATTGTAAATACTTAAATTCTTCTTCATTCTCACAATATATATCACAAATATTTTCATGTGTCACAGAGTATAACCAATAACTATTATCTTTTAAAAATGATATATCTTCTAATGATTCTGGAAAATAATAATCATATATAGAATTTCTGCTTAACAATTCCTTCTTCATTTCTTCATTGAACTTAAAAACGTAAACTTCACTGTGTGGAATTTTTACAGATGTTGTAGAAATTTTTTGAACATCAATTGTGAAACTATCTAAATCATCAATCACAATATCATCTATAAAATCTATTGTATTAAAGACTATATTATGTTTAAACTTATTTAACCATTTTTCTTTTATATAATCATAATAAACTCTACTTATATTATTTTTTATTGATATTTTCCTACTAAAATATTCTGAATCTCTATAAATGTTCCCTTTTTCAAATTCTCTTTTTCTTTTACCTAAATAAATATCATTAAAAATTTCTTTATTATCTTTAAAATATTCATAAGCTTTAGCTAAATAATTATCTGAATAATTTTTAATTATTTCATCTTTGGTGAAACCTGGTGTTGACAAGATAATGTCCATCATTTCTTTTCCATTTTCTGGATGTTGGTCAATATAGTATTTAACCAATATATAATTACACTCATTATAAGCATAATTGATTAAATTTCTATATGTATCACCACTAATTTCTTTACTAACTATCATTTACATCACCTAATTATAATTTTATTAAGGGTAATACCAAATATGATGATGACTATCATTAGTTTTTCCATCCCAAGGATGATAATGAGGATAATAACTTTTTTATTTTCATAATTAAAACTTCCTCGATTTGTTATAATGTTTTATATAACATTTAAATAAAAAATAAGATCTTCTATTTGTAGATTTTCATAATCTTCAACATTTAAATTATTAAATAATTTGATTGTTTAACAAATATTTTTTAATTTAAATAAACAACGCAAAATTAAAGAATGAATAATAGGTATATTTACAATTTTTCAAATCCATTAATATCCTAATTAAGAACTTTTGTTTTATATAACATATCACCTATTCTTTTATTAAAAATTATTAATAACAACAGTTCAATTGGCCATATAATAACTGTTAAATTTCTTAATATTTTAAAAATATTTGATACTTCTTTGTTGTCGTTTGTTGATAATTTTAATTTACAAACTATTTTACCTATACTACCTTCTTTAAATGTTAGATCTTTCAAACTAAATAATATTATCATTAAGACATCACATAATAAATTACTTTGAATATTAAAAGTTTTAGTTACAATGAAAAATATACTTAATCCAATAAACATTGTAATATAAAAATCAATTACAATGGAAAAAATTCTTTTAAAATTCATATTGTATAATACTCCCTTACTTAAAAATCGCTCTATATCCATGGTAAAACAAATTACTTTCATCAAATTCTAATCCAACTTTAAATCCACCACCAACCTTAAAGTATGCCTCTGCTTCTAATCCTATAAAGATTGTTTTTTTTGAAACATCGACATTATCAATACCAAAATACCATTCATCAGATTCTAAATTTGTTATTTTTGAGATCCCAACATTTGCAAATTTTATAGAACTTTCAGATGTAATACTATGAAACTCATTCCATTTGGGTAATGGTTTTATTGTCGTTGTCGATTTATATGTAATATGTTTTGCCCCAACTTTAAGACCACCAAAATCTGTAGTAACTCCATAACCATAACCACTACTAACTTCAAAAACAACAGCTTTCTCGAGCTCTGATTTCGCTATTTCTTTAACAATATTTGAAGTAGATTTTAATACTTGATTTGTTGCTGGATTTTTCGTAATACCTAAAACCGTTTTTACACTATCTATTATATCTTTAAAAGACGGGAGCTTAAAATATCCAGTCGGATCACTATATAATATTACATTATTCGTACAATACGCAAATAAATTATAATGCAAAACATAATCACTTAGTTGCAATATACCATCAGCATTAATAAATCTACCCCAAGTAGGATTATAATATCTACTATTTAAATAATATAAACCAGTCTCATCATCATAATAATAACTTCGATATCTAAATGGATTAATATAGGCTATATGATTAGTATCTGTTATAACATTACCTAATTTATATTTATTTTACCAAACAATATATATTTTGTCTAATGGAAAAATATTGATATATTTCTACATCAATACTTTAAAACTTACTCATTCCAATTATTATATACATTTATAATATATTCTTCAAATTCTTTCCAACGCATTTCGCAATATAAACGAATGACATTAGGATAATTATCAGGAATTTCGATATAATTAGGATTATTTCCAATAAAAATCAAATTATTCTTTGGTATAACACGACTTGATGTATTTATAAAATTTATAAAATAATCTCTAAAATCAGTTAATTCTTCTTTTTTACGATGATGTAATCCACATTGCGGTAAATAATCATGTTCTACTATCTCTTCTAATCTTAATAATTCATCTGTTATTAAATTATAAACATGTACTCGCGGAATTATATGATAATCATCCCACCAACACTCATCAACTTTAACAAAATATATATATTTTCCTTCATATCCTTTCTCTTTCGCATATTCCCCTTCAAACCTATATGCAAAAGTATCTCCATCTTGCCATTCTGTTCGATAAACCTTTGGTATATGTATTTTCTTTAATGGTGGTTGTGGACTTTTTAATTTTACTTCTAACTTTTCTAAAACTTTTTTCCTCTTACTATATAACTGTTTATCTTCTTCCCATCTTTTTAAATCTATATCTATATATTTTAAAGCTAATTCTTTTACTTCTTCTAATAATCTACCATAATTCCACTGGGTATCAGCTAATGCAAATAACACTAAGGCTGTATCATCTTCAAACTCTGATGGTACTTCCCATGATTCTAGTATTTCCCTTGTTGCTTCTTCATTTGTTTTTCCTTCTTTTAAATATTTTAGATATTCCTCTTTTACATCACATGTTACATCATCTGAATATAAACCTGGTCCCCATACTCCCATACTTATTACCTCCTTAATTTCCAACATATGTTAATGATTCATCCCACGTTCCTATTGGCATTGGAACAAACCTATATAGATAATGTTTTTTTGACATACCATTAATCTGATTATTCATTGGAATATCTTTTTTTAATGTTTTATATTCTTCAATTAATTTTTGTTCTAAAATTCTTGCTTCATTATAAGTCAAATCAACATATACAGGATATAATGTTAATTTTTTTCTATTCGGATTATTCTCATGGCGATATTTTGTAGCTTTTAAATTTTTAGTTCTTCCAACATATTGAACTTCATTGTCATCGTCTTTTAAAACATAAACATTGTGTTCTTTTGCCGTATCACTAGATTTTTTCGATTTTTTACTATTGCTGCTATTTTTATAAGTAGAATTAGTAACAATATCTTCTGTTAAAGCAGCTCCTCCCAAAATTGCGGCTGCCGATAATAAAGTTTTTCCTATTGCAATAGCAATTTCTGTTAAAAATGCTGTACCTCCAATTGCTATTGCAGCTGAAGAACCACTATAATCAATAAATGTTACATTATTATTACTACAATATGCATATAAATTTTGACTTATAATATCTATATTAGCGCCAATAATACCATCAGCATTAATAAATCTACCCCAAGTAGGATTATAATACCTACTATTTAAATAATATAAACCAGTCTCATCATCATAATAATAACTACGGTATCTAAATGGATTAATATAGGCTATATGATTAGTATCTGTTATAATATTGCCTAATCCATCTTTTATACTTTTTATCTTACCATAACTATCATATTCATATTCTACTATTTGTTCAAATTCACTATTTAATATTCCTAATACATCACTTTGTAGATTTTTAATGTAATAATAGGTATTTCCTGCATATTTAAACCCGATTGAAGCATCGTTTTCATATAGGAAATATATAATTTCATTACCTTTTTGTAAATAAATTATTTTATTTCCTTCAACATAATATTTAGTTATATTTCCATTAACATTTTTTTCGGTTCTGATTCCATCTTTATTATATTTATAATTAATATTTAAATTACTAGTTGTATAACTATTTAATTGACGTCCATTTATCCAACTTAAACTAATATCACCTATTGTTAAAGGATTTCCTATCTCGTCATAGGTAATTATTATATCATTATATTTTGTTAATTGGTCTTTCCAATTTAAATTAGCGTAAACATATGCATCAGTTGTTATTAATTGTTCTTCATTATAAGTTTTCTTATTTAAAATATTTCCAAAATTATCATATTCATAAGTGATGGTTTCTAAACCATTTTCTTCTTTAATCAACTGATTATATTGATCATATTCATAACTATGAATCAATTCATTATTTTTAATTATTTTTATAATATTGCCTAATTTATCATATTTATATTTATAAATATCATCATTTTCTAAAATACTTTCTATTAAACTTGATGTTCGATTACCATTAGTTACATAATTATATTTTGTAATATAACCATTAATATTTCTTTCTTTTAATCGTTGTAATTCATCATAAGTATAATTAATAATCATATCATCATTTACTATTTTAGTTATATTATCTTCATTATTATGTTCATAACTATAAGTATTAGTTATATTATTTAATATTTGTTTTTCTAATACTAAATTATCTAATTCATTATAATCATATTTTAGTTCAAAATTATTTTCTTTATAACCGATTAATCTTTGAGCAAAGTCATATTCATAATTATAAGTATTATCTAATGAAGCAATTTTCTTAATATTTCCAAAATTATCATAATAATAATTATAAGTATTATTCATTTTTATTAATTTACATAAGCGATCAAATTCATCATATTGATAACTAATATTATCATTATTGCCATAAACACTACCTATTAAATTACCATTATTTTCTTCATAATTATTTTCGATTAATTTATTATTATTAATATAAATTGATTTAGTATTTAAAAATTCATCATAGTTAAATATATATTCTTTATTATCTTGAATGATTTTAGATAATAATGTTCCATTATATTCATAACTAACTTCCATATCTCCTTTAACTATTTTAATTAATTGATCTTTTGTGTTATAAGTATAATTAGTTATATTACCTAAAGCATCAGTCATTCTAGTTATTAAACCTTTTTCATTTGTTACATAACTAGTTTCATTAAATAACGTATCGATTGTTTTTGTTAAGAATCTACCATCTAAACTATATTCCGCACTGTTTTCAATATATAATTTACTATCTTGATTTTCAAAATAGAAACATTGATTTATTTTATCTTCTTCTTCACTTAAACACAAACCATCTACTGTTGATGTTACGTATTTATCATTTAATTTAAGCATATAACTATTATCTAGTTGTTTAATAAATTCAAAAGAAATATTATCGAATAAAGAATTAGAAATATAGATATTATTATGAAATATTGGTTTAATATTAAGATTTTGATCAGTTATTGTTATATTAAATACATCATGACTACAATTATCTTCACTTAACATAATGTTTTTAATAAGGGGATTTACTTTTAAATATTGATTACTACCTTTTAATTTAATGTAATATAAGCCATTACTTAATTCTTTAGCATCAGCTTGAATTTTAGTTAAAATAGGATTACCTATATCATCATATACTATTTCATTAGCAATTCCACTAGTTGATATTCCTCTTAAGATGCGATCAGTTATTTCTTTATCGTATTCATAATGTAGTTCGTTTCCTAATGGATCGGTCATCTTTATTAATTGATTATTTTGATCATAATTAAAATCACTAATAGTTTTATTCTTATCTTTAAAACCAATCATATTGCCATCACTATCATATTGATAAGAAATATCGCCAACATCTTTAATTAAGGTAAAATTAGTAACATAAAATTCATTAGCAGAAAGAATTGAGGTAACAGCAATTCTTAACGAATAATAATCATATGGAGCGGATAAAACGGTTGAATAAAATTGCCATTCTGAACTACAAGGATTTAAATCAGCATAGAAAAAGGTATCCCCTGCATCCATTTCATTTTTAGGAAAAAATCCTAATTGAATTGTATTATTTTTATAATCATCATACTCTTTAATTAATCCTAAATTCTTGTACCAAAATGATAAGTAATATATATCTCCTTTAGCCCCATCTATAGCAATCGAACGTGAAAGAAATTTTGTCATTTTAGGATGACACGCCATTTTAAACATGTTATTACCATTAGAATCAGCTAATATTTCATCTGAATTATCATCAGATATAAATGTTTCACCAAATTCATAAAGTTTACCATTATAATTCCAACCTGCTAAATCATATTCAAAATCACTATTATCGATTAAATTATAACTATTAGCTACTTTATTATTTTCTAATTGAATATCATCAATATAAATTATTTCATCAGTTAAATCATCAACACCAATAAATATTTTAATATTTGAAGTTGGTGTGACATCATTGATAGTAACAGTATATCTTTCAAACTCATTATTTGGATTAATTATTATGGTATTCGAAATATTATTTCCATTTTCTAACCAAACTGAATAAGGTTTAAAAGCTTTACTATAAAAACTAAAGGTATAACTACCAGCTAAAGTAACTGAATAACTAGCATACGCTTCACCAGAGCCAGATAATTTTAAACTTTTTATTCCTGATAGACTACATTCATCTGTTATGCTTACATCTAAACTATCATCACTAATAAAGTCATTTTCACTCATCTCAAAACTAGAGTTCCAAATTAAGTTTTTAACATATTTAGTCATTTCATGATTGTTAGTTAAGCGATTTTGATCATAAATATAGCTTTTACCATAAGCAGAAGCAATATTATCAGTTTCTTTTAAATTGGTTATACTGGTGGTGTTACCAAAATGATTAAAATTATAAGTATTGATGCGATCTTTATTATCTTTAATATTAGTAAGTTCAAAACCATAAGAAAAATCATAAGTATTACCTAAAGTATCATTTTTTCCATATTCACTAATTTTCTTAACACGATACGGTATAACATCATAATATTCAAATTTTATTTTATTTAAATTAACATCAGTTATACTACTAATAATACTATCGTTATAATTAATAGTAGTTGTTCCTAAATTATCGACAATAGAAACTATTTTTCCATCAGCAATATTTAAAGTAGTTGTTTTTAAAGGACTAGTAATTACAATATTATCGTTATAAGCGATATTAATTTCATTATTATTTCCATCTTTAATTTTTACTATTTGATTATTTTCATATATAATATTAACTTCACTATTTTTAACATCAACTATTTTACTTAAATAATAAATATCGTTAATCTTAGTAAAAATTAATTTATTATTGTTTTTATCTTTTATTGTCCAATCATTATCATTTAATATTAATTCTAAGTCTAAACTATCTTCATCTTTATATTTACCAAGACCATTACCATCAGCATCTTTTTCCTCATAAAAATAATGAATCGTGCCATCTTCATCTAAATATTGATACATAACTTCTTCATCAATTGTTACTTTTTTTAGTGTCTGATATAAACTAAACTTAAATCCTTTGATTAAGCCATAATTATTTTCTAAAACAACATCATTGGTATTATAAAAAAGATTTAAATCGACTGGCAACTTACCACCGATTGTACTACCCAATAGAAAGTCAACTGTAATATTTCCATTATAATTATTAGCAGAAATAGAACTATTAGATAATTCAAAAGTTTGATAAGTCATATAAGGTTCTAAACCATTTTGATTACGATAAGTTATAGCTAATAATGGTCCTCCTACACCATTATCATGAGCAACATATTCTGGTTTTACTTCATTTTGATAGTATACTTCTTCATGTGTTTTTATTAAAACTCCATAATTAGGTGTTCCTGAATACCATCTTTTAACTAAATTAGTAATATTAAAACTACGATAATTTTCACCATAACCAACCGTAACTATATCTTCATCATTTCCAAGATAATCCTCTATTCGTGAATCATATTTATCGTTCATATTATCCCATGTTGCCGTAGTTTCAGTCCAATTAGAAGTTAGGCGATGAATTGTCGCCATTCTGATTTTTCTAAGAGTTGGGGCATAAATATTAGGGTCATATAAATATAATCTAGCATCGATAATACTATCGCCAGTTCCGATTTTAGGTAAAGCAAATTTAATTAGGGTTCTATAAATACCACCATAAGAGGTAACATTAGCTTTAAGCAAATAATCAAGTCCATAATTATAATTTGCCATTCGATTATATATATACGTATCCTCTATTCCTTTTAATTCGTCAGTTGTAATAGTAGGGTCAATATAAACAGGATATTTAATATCACTTAATAACCAATCCTTATCTAATTTTAAAACCAATTCATAACCTTCTTCTTTTTTATTTAATTCATAATAAAGATTATGATTAATTTTATTATCACTATCTTTCATATAAGGTTTTTCAATTATAAATTCGCCACATCTAACTTTTCCATCAACTAATTCTAACTCTAAATCTGTATCTATATTAAATATAAACTCATCTTTGATACTTGCTTTATCTTTTATTACAATACTCTCTTTTATTTTACTTGGTAAAATATCATAAATAACATCGATATTATCAAAAATATTATTATATCTTATCTCACCTCTTTTTCTTATTTTTTGATCTTTTTTTAAAGGTTTATTATTAACTTTATTACAATTATTTATCCTAAATTTTAAGTAATGTTTACTTTTTTTAACTTCTAATAATTCTTCATTACTATCTTTAGCAAACGATACTTTTAAATCATTATCTTTATTAATATATCGATTATTTTCCAGTTTTAAAGTATTATTAATTTCGATATATTTATTATCTTTTAAATAATGAACATTATCTGGATAAATTCTAGCTTCAATTGTTCCATCTTCCTTTAAAAAATGTTTTTCATTTAATTTCCTTAAATGCTTTAATTCTAGCATTTTTTCTACCTCCTTTTGAAACTTTTTAGTTTCGTTTTATTTTATGAAGGTACTTACTAGAAAAGCGCTAGAATTTTTTTAAAATTTTTTGATCTTCTTTTATTTTGTCTTTTACTTTAGGATAATATATTTTCCAAATTGTTGAAATATCTTTATCTTCTTCATAAGCTACTTTGTCAATTGCTTTAGTAACATTTAAACCTTTAACAACAATTTGATAATATAATTTATTTTCAATACCATCTAATTTTTTTAAATTTTCTTTCATTAAATTAAGATTATTTTTTAATTTATCTACATAATCATTTAATAATTCTTTTTCCTTATTGATTTTAATTTCAGCTTCTTCGATAGTTTTTAATCTTAATAAAACTAAATTTAATTCAATTTCAGTATTTTTATAATTCATATTCTCACCTCGTTTTATTATATTTAAAAATCAATTTTTTTTGTCGGCGAAAAGAGATGAAAAAAACATCACGATTTTGTGATGTTTTAATCAAATTTTAAGAGATTCTTTTCCACATATAGACAGCTAAATATGGTGGCATATTGTTGTGAGCTGTTCCACTACCAACCGAACTAGTTGTAAAAGTATGTTTATGATTACCAGCACTATCCATATAATTACTGATAGCAGTTCCAGCAGTTGGTCGGCAAACAGCATTAAAATCACCGCCATCAGAATAAACAGTTCGGTAATATAAATCATGAACATGATTACCAGCATTATTAGTAGAACCAGTATGGCTATGACTTGGTAAATTAGCAGTCGTTAAAGTCACATTAGCTTCTCCCCCCAAAGATAAAGCTGCATAACTATCACCACAAGCTAATAAAAATCTATCTTCAATAGCTTCCCAAGCACCACCAAATAATGTATTAGGATTAGTTTCATTAACACTAATATATATAGACCCAACAGGATAAACCATATTTAATATGGCACTATAATCAATTTCGATATTATCTTGATCGGTTGCTGTAATCGTTGCTACTGTTAAATTACCATTACTATCCAAACTAAATTTATTATTATTAGATGAAAGACAAGTAACACTAGCATTATTAACTGTCAAATTAATATCATCATCGGTTTTAGAAAAAGCATCTTTAAAATATAATTCATCTATCATTTTTCTCACCCCAAAACATTATATGAAGATACTCACTAGAAAAGCGCTAGAGAATTATACTAATATATTTATAAATATAATAATTTTATTTTTTAAACTATTAAAAATCAACTAAATTATTATCATTAAAACTATAATAATTATCTCTTCCAATAATAATGTGATCCAAAATTTTTATACCTAAAATTTTGCCAACTGCAATTAGTTGTTTAGTTATTACGATATCATTATTAGAAGGATTAATATTTCCTGATGGATGATTATGGATACAAATGATACTAGAAGCACTTAGAAGATAAGCTTCCTTAAATATTTCTCTTGGATGAACTAAACTTTCGTTAATAGTACCAATAAATAGTAATTTATCTTTAATAATATGATTTTTAGTATCTAGATAAACACAATAAAAATATTCTTGTTTTAAATTAGCTAATTTACTTTTATAATATTCATAGATACTATCAGAAGAATAAATTTTAATTTGATTAATATTAGTTATTTTTTGATTTAATCTTTTGCCTAATTCAATTGCTGATAAAATTTCACAAGCCTTAGCTTTTCCAATTCCTTTTATTTTAATTAAAGTTTCTAAATTTATTTCTTTCAAATCGGTAATATTATCTAATTGTTTTAAAATATTATTAGCTAAAGTTTTTACCGAATAATCCTTGGTTCCTGTTTTAAGTAAAATAGCTAATAACTCTTCGTTACTTAAATATTTGACTCCTTTATTAATTAATCTTTCTCTTGGTCGTTCATTTAATGGAATATCCTTAATTAAAACATTCATTATTCCTCCTTATATTTACTTAATACTTGTTTACAAATTTCTAAAATTGTTTCTTCATCATTAGTTTCTTTTAAAACCATATCATATTGTTTTAATGACTCAATAAAATCTTTATCAATTAAAGATGTCGTTTTAATAATAGTATTAATTCCTTTATCTTTATAGTAATTTTGAATTTTAGAGACATTTTCACTATCTAGACTCATTCCTACATAAACATAATACATATCATCGATGATACTATAAATATAATCAGTCAAAGCGGTAGTATTTTCTTCCATACTTTCTATACTAGAATAGACTCCTTGTTGAATTAAATAAGCCGTTTCAGAAGTATTAAAAACTGGAAAAATATCAGTATTTTCATATTCTTTTAACATATAAACAGATAATAAAAAACCGATTAATAAAGATACAATAACAGTTAATAAATATTTTTTCATATTCTCACCATTATTATCATACCCTATTAATCAGTTGAATTTTGTCGAATTACATCAAATCATTTAATTTAACTGCAATATCATTGACATGAACATCAAAAACTTGAGAAGTTTCTCTTATTTTTAATTCGACTAAATTATCTTTCGTTTTCTTACCGACAGTAATTCGATAAGGAATACCTATCAAATCCATATCATTAAATTTAACCCCTGCTCGAACATCACGATCATCTAAAATCGTCTCAATATTATTACGATTTAAGTCATTATATAAAGCATTAGCTATCGATTTTTGAACATCATCATTTTTATCGATTAAAACAATGGCAACTTTATATGGCGCAATATTAACTGGCCAAATGATACCATTTTCATCATTTTTTTGTTCGACAACAGACGCCATAATTCGACCTAAACCAATACCATAACACCCCATCACAACTGGTTTTAATTCATTATTTTCATCTAGATAATTTAGATTTAAAGCTTTGGAATATTTAGTTCCTAATTTAAATGTATTACCAATTTCGATACCATTTTTAAAATATAATTTCTTACCACATTTAGGACAAAGATCAAATTCTTTGACATTTTTAATATCACCAACATAATCATATTTAAAATCTGAAGTATTGACATTTTTAAAGTGGTAATCCGTTTTATTAGCGCCAACAATATAATTATATTTATATAAAATATCATTATCGATAATTATTTTAATATTTAATCCAATCGGACCTGCAAAACCAACTTTCGCATTAGTAACTTCCTCAACTTCTTCAAAACTAGCTAACTCGATTTTAGTTCCATTAACCAATTTTCTTAACTTAGTTTCATTAATTTCCCTATCGCCACTTACTAAGCAAGCATATAACTCATCATCAATTTTATAAATTAAAGTTTTGACAAATTTGTTTTTATCTTCTTTTAGGTAATTAGAAATTTCTTCAATTGATTTCGCGTTAGGTGTATAAACTAATTCTTTTTCTTTAAGTTTTTCCGTTTTATCTTTATTGATAACACATTCACTTACTTCAATATTAGATGCATAACCACAATCACACATAACTAAAATATCTTCACCAATATCAGTAACAGCTTGAAACTCTTCACTTAAAAGTCCCCCCATTACACCAGTATCTGCTTTAACAATACGATAATCAATACCAATTCGATTAAAAATGTTTTTATAAGCTTCGAACATTTTTTGATAAGATTTTTCTAAACTATCTAAATCTTTATCAAAACTATAAGCATCTTTCATAAAAAATTCTCTTACTCTAATCAAACCAAATCTAGGACGGGGTTCATCACGATATTTATTACCAATTTGATACAAATTAAAAGGTAAATCTTTATAAGATTTAATATGCATCTTAGCTGCTTCGACAAAGAATTCCTCATGGGTCGGGCCTAATACCAAAGAACGGTTATAACGATCTTTCAAACTGAACATTGAATCTCCAAAATTATCTCTTCTACCACTACTTATATAAACTTCTTCAGGTAGTAAATTAGGCATCAATAATTCATTAGCTCCAGCTTTATTCATCTCTTCCCTAATAATACTTTCAATATTTTTTAATACTCTTAAACCTAGAGGCATGTACATATAAATTCCATTACCAATTTTTTTTACCATGCCACTTTTAACTAATAAATTACCACTTATAGTTTCTTCATCTTTAACATCTTCTCTAAAAGTATAAAAAAAGTTCTCACTTAAACGCATGTAATTCACCTCAACAATTTAATTATATCATATTTTAAAAAAAAGAGTACTAAACTCTTATTGATTATTTAATAATTTCATCAAATTTGTTTTAACAATTTTAATATTTTTATGATCTTGTTTAATATTAACAACTAAAGACATTTTATTACCTTCCAATTTAACTCATTCGATAATGTCCAACAATATCATGTCTTAATTCCAAAATATCTTCTTCATAATATTTTTGATATGAACTAGCATGATGTATAATAAAAGGAATTCCTTTTTTATTTCTTTTATCTGATACAATACCAATATGTTTATCAAATATAACTATATCTCCACCCTGCCATTTATCAATATCATGAATATCAGTCGTAAGAGAAATCGTATTGTCAGCAAAATAAATTTTCAAATTTTGGACTCTTCTAAAATCGATATTCTTATCAACTATGTCAATATCGTATTTATCGCGATTATTTTTAATATCATTATTTACTAATTCCATTAAATCATAACCCGCACCTTTCAGTCCAAACGCAACAACATCGACACAAGTACCATATCCATCAATTGGATATCCAGTTGCATAATATTTACTTTTATATTTCGGATTAGTAGCAATATAAGTTCTTACACTGTTTAGAATATCGGTTTGATCATCAATTCCATCATTATCTTTATCGATAGTACTAGTATAAGTTTCTATATTAAAATCTTGATTACTATACATTTTATGAGGTATATAATTGAATAAATATAACAAATATACACAAATAAAAATTATAATTAATAATAAAACTGGTATAATTATTTTTATATATTTCAATTTTATAACACCTTCCTAAAACAATTATACAATATAATCATATATTTTAAAAGTGATTAAATATTTAATAAAAGAAACTCTATTCTTATAAAATAAAGTTAACAGTTTTTTATGTTATTAATTTTCTTCTATCCAACTTTGATAATCTTGATTAGTTTCATTATTAAAAAATCTTTTCCCAGAAATAAAATTAATATTTGGATATTTATTTTTCAAATCATTAAAACTACCATTAACAGAAGAACCACCTGATGTAACAAAAACATATACTTTTTTATTTTTTAAATCAACTTGTTCTAAAAATGTATAAATAATTCGTGGAGCTACATCCCACCAAACAGGAAAACCTAAAATAATCTTATCATAGTTATCAATAGCGATATCAATATCTTTTATTTTGGGTCTTGAATTTTCATCTTGCATTTCAAGTGACGATCTACTATTTTTATCATTCCAATCTAAGTCGGTAGATGTATATTTTTCAACTGGTTCAATTTCTAATATATCAGCATTAACAGACTCAGCTATTTTTTTGGCTAAAGCTTTAGTTGTTCCACTAGCTGAAAAAAAACAAACTAAATTTTTCATTTTATCCCTCCATTGTCATTATAAGACCTAAAGTATACTTTAAGTCAAGTTTTCACTAAATTATCTTTTGTACATCAACATCATAATCTTCATGAGAAACAATACCTTTTGTATGCAGTATATCATTGTGTGTCATTTCTAAAAAACTATCTAGTTCATTAATCCAATCTTGCATAGTCATTATTTTTCTTTTTAATACATTTATTTCAGCAATATCAAGGTATGCAGACACCAATCGATTTAAAATCTGTAATTCTTCGTAGCTTAAATAGTTTTTAGCAATTTCTATTTCTTTTCTAGTAGGCATATCGCCTTTAAAATTTGTAAGTCCGATGTTATCTTTTTTACTATCCACTCTATTATATATAATTTCCACAGCTGTTTGATTATTCACCAAAAATGGAATTTATTATTTTGCAATCATATTATAACTATCACTTATTAATTTAAATATTATTTCATCTGACACAGTATCATTTAATATTATAGATATCCAACTTTTTTTGTTCATATGATAAACCTCATATATTCCTTTTATCTTTAATAAATCATTCTTACATTCTGGATTTATCTTTACATTTATAATCTCTATAATTGTATCATCATTGACTTCTTTTTCAATTTTATTCATTTGAATATCCATTATTATTGAAAACCATTTACTATTTTTATTTCTATATACAGCATAGTTTGGATATTTGTCCCATAAAAATTCAGGAGATGATTCAAATTTATTTTTAATATATTCATTAATTCTATTTGATTGTTCATAAATAAAATTTTGTCTTTCACAACATTTATTTCTAATATCTAACAATACATTTTCAAATTCATTTTTAACTTTTTGATTAAATTCTCCAATCATATTCATTCTAAAATTAGTATATTCTTCATTTAATGATATTTCAATAATTCTTCCTTTGATAATATTGTTATAATATTCGACAATTACATCAAAAGAATCATCCATAATTTTTTGATGAAATATTAATTTGTTGTTATCATCTTTAAAACCGTATTGTAATAATTTCTTACGGTTTATTATATATCTATTAAATATTTTCCCTTCTATACTCATTAATTTTCCTACTTTCAAATTACTATTTATCTATATTTCATAAAAAACTTACTTACAAAATATATCAATATTATCACGATCATATTTTTGATTTTTAATTACCTTAAAAGATTCTTTTTCTTGATCGACACTACATCTAACAACATCATAAAAAGGCGTATCATAATATATAACATTACTACCAGATACTTTAAATAAAGAAAATCTTGGAGCCTGATGGATATTAATAACACTAATATAATCTATTATCATCAGCATAGCTACAAATACTAGAAAATAGCTAAAATTACATAACAATCTCTTTGGATATGTTAATTTTCTTGTAAATTTACTAATTCCAATTAAAGATATTATTGCTCCTAAAACCGAATAAATAGATCCCCAACTACTTTCACTAGGAAAAATAGTCATCGCAGTGATGGCAATTAAAATACCAAAAACAATTAAAATTAAACCAATAAAACTATTGTGATTTTCAATTTTTTTATTAGTATAATCAATCGTATTTATTATGTTTTCTTCTAATTTTTCCTGATATTCTTTTTCACTAACTTTTTCACCACTCAATAAATCATTTAAAGTAATATCTAATTCATCACATAATGGTTTAAAAAGTGATAAGTCGGGCATATTTCGCCCATTTTCCCAATTTCCAATTGTTCTATCCGATACCCCTAATTTTTCGGCCAATTCTTGTTGTGTTATATTTTTTGCTTTTCGGCAACTAGCAATAAATTTACCAATTTTTTCTTGATTCATAAATTTTAACTCCTTTCACATTAACATTTTATAATGTAAAAGTTAATTTTAACAGGAAACATTGCAAGGGTATAATAAATAATTGGTAATTTGTCGTACTAATTTTTTTATATAGATTTATTATTACACTTCAAATTACTATTTTTCTAATCTCATATATAAAACAGGATAAGGATTTCCTTGATCATCTAATTCATTTCTTTGATAAATTTTAAACCCCATATGCTCATAAAAACATTTTGCTTGTAGGTTATCTTCATTAACAGCTAAATCATTAATTCCATAATTTTCAATTCCATATAAAAGCATTTTTTTACCAATTCCCTTACCTCTATATTCAGAAGTAATAAATAACATTTCTAATTTTTTATTTTCAATTCCCATAAAAGCAATTGAATTACCGTTTTTATCAGTTTCGATGATTAAATAAGATACTCCTTTTAAAGCTTCTGGTACATACTTTTTAATTTCTAAAATTTCTTCATTTGATAAAAATTTATGAGTTGCTCTTACAGAGTTTTCCCATACCTTTAATAATTCTTTAATTAGTTTTTCATTTCTTTCTTCTTTTTTTATTTCTTTAATAACTTTTACCTCCATATTAATAAATTGTAATTTATATTGTTGATACTATAAACGCAATGAAATTTGCAATAAACGCCATAATCATACACCAAGCACACAATAATAGAAACCTATTATTGTTTTGTTTATATTTGTAAAAATAAACAACTGCTGTAAATCCAAATAGTAAAGTTGTATAACCAAAGCATTCCATATCTTTAATAAGAGAATATATAATAATAATTGCAATTGTTACTAACATAAATATAGTTCCAATTGTAACACTTTTGTAACGATTAAACTCAGATAATTTTATAATATTTTCTTCTGCTTTTTCTTTTATCTTATCTTCTGGTATTTTTTCTCCTGATAAAATATCATTTACGCTAACCCCCAGTATTTCACTTAGTGGCTTTAAAAGTGACATATCCATTAAACAAATTCCTCTTTCCCATTTGCTAACTGCATTTTTACTAATATTTAATTTTTCTGCCAATTGCTCTTGAGTTAGTTTTTTATCCTTGCGACAATTTGCAATAAATTGACCTATTTTTACTTTATCCATACTTACCACCTCTCTAGTAACAATTTAGCATAAAAATTCTTTGTTTTCCACATACCATAGGTTTATTTTTGAAAAAACATACCTATAGTTTACTTACAAATTACCATTTATTTAACTAATCATCAAATTGTAATTTATATGTCTTGTTTTTTTATGCTTTTATTTATATAAATTGCATAAACTAATGGTACTATTGTTA
>CALVXM010000005.1 GCA_944371305.1 uncultured Bacilli bacterium
TTTAGTAACTCCACTATTTAATACAACAGCATTTGCCCATTCTTGGTTATCATAGTTATACCATGATTCACTTTCATAGGCATACACCCAATTACTCCCATCATATTTAATTGGTATCATATTATTATATAACTTTGGTTTATTTGCTCCACTTGCATCTACATATTCATCATCTCCTGGAGTTGGATTGATTGGATCTGTTGCCTCTCCATCAACACTAAAAATGCCATCTGGTTGTAATTCAAATTCATAATTATTACTCTTTACTTTTAATTTGGTTACTTTGCCATTTTCGTATTCTACTTCTAAGACTTCCGCATTCCCTAAACTTACCATTTGACTGACATCTTCTTTGGTTACGCCATCAGCACATATATCAACACTTCCATCTAATTGATTTTTCATTGCTGAAGTAGCGCAATAATTATTATTGCCACTTAATATCATACTTGCTTCTGATAATCCAGCTGATTTTCTTGCATCATTAATCACATTTAATATGATTGGTGTCGCTATAAGAGCTATTATAGCTAATATTATGATTACTGCCAATAACTCAATTAATGTAAATCCTTTTTTCATCTATTAATCTCTTCACTTCTATTATGTCTTATATTTATATCGTTTATTCTACATCTTAATTTTAACTTATATTAGGTTATAAGTCAATTATCTTTTTTTAATAATATGTGACATTTTTGATGTGAGGTAGTTTATTTATTTTTACATCAAACAAATAACAATTTAATCTATAAAGGTTTTTGCCCCCCATGTGTGCTATTTGCTAATAAGGGTGTTACCTTATTTTGTAACATCTTACTGCACCTACTTTCTATTAATAATTATATATTATTTATCAATTAAAAACAAGATTTTATTAAAAAAAGAAGAAATTAATTCTTCTTACTATCAGCTTTTTTTCTTAATTCAGTATTCAATATTTTTTTGCGTAAACGATAATTAAGTGGTGTTACTTCGACTAATTCATCTTCATTAATATAATCTAAGCAAGTTTCCAAACTTAATAATCTAGGTCTTTTTAAAACAACTGTATGATCGCTACCACTTGCTCTAGTGTTAGTTAATTTTTTACCTTTAACAACGTTAACAGCCAAATCATTTTCGTGATTATTTTCACCGACAATCATACCTTCATAAACTTCAGCACCAGGTTCAATAAACATAACGCCACGATCTTCTAATTGTCCTAAGGCATAAGCAGTAGCTTTACCATTTTCCATCGATACTAAAACACCTTGTTTTCTTTTTCCAACACTAGATCCAGCTAAAGGACGATATTCTTTAAAAGTATGATTGATAATACCATAACCTTTAGTCATTGTCATAAATTCAGTCATAAAACCAATCAAGCCACGTGAAGGAACAATATAACTTAATCTTACTTGATCATCATGATTAGTCATATTTAACATTTCAGCTTCTCTATTACCCAAAGCTTCAATTACTGTTCCAACGTATTCTTCAGGCACTTCAATTAAAACATCCTCAAAAGGTTCACATTTAACCCCATCGATTTCTTTAATGATAATTTGTGGTTTAGATACTTGTAATTCAAATCCCTCACGACGCATATTTTCAATCAAAATAGATAAATGTAATTCTCCTCTTCCAGATACAATAAAAGATTCATTATCATTTGGCTCAACTTTTAATGCTACATCACGTTCAGTTTCTTTGTATAGTCTTTCTTCAATCTTACGAGCAGTTAATAATTTACCATCTCTACCACAAAATGGACTAGTATTAACGCCAAAGGTCATCTGTAAAGTTGGTTCATCAATTCTAAGCAAAGGAAGAGCTTCTTCTTTACCAATCGTACAAATTGTCTCACCTACCTCGATATCAGGAAGTCCTGCTATAGCTACTATTTCTCCTGCTTTAGCCTCGTTTATTTCGATTCTCTTAAGACCTAAATATCCATACATTTTTTGAATTCTAAATTGCTTAATCGAACCGTCTCTTCGTACACAAGAAACCATTTCATTTACTCTAACTTTACCTCTTTTAATACGACCAATACCAATTCTTCCAACAAAATCGTTGTAATCTAATAACGCTGGTTGAAACTGAAAACCACCATCGATTGTAGCATTAGGAGCTGGTATATAATTTACAATAGCTTCTAAAATTGGATTCATCGTTTTTTCTTGTTTTTCGATTTCTGGATGAATACTAGAAGTTCCAGCTAACGCTGAAGCATAAATAACAGGAAAATCTAACTGATCAATATCTGCTCCTAATTCGATAAATAAATCTAATACTTCATCGACAACTTCTTTTGGACGAGCTGATGGTTTGTCAATTTTATTTACTACAACAATCGGTGTTACGCCAGCTTCTAAAGCTTTTTTCAAAACAAATCTAGTTTGAGGCATTGTCCCTTCATAAGCATCGACAACTAATAAAACGCCATCAACCATATTCATGATTCTTTCAACTTCTCCCCCGAAATCAGCATGTCCTGGAGTATCTAAAATATTAATCCGATATCCATCATAATTAATAGCAGTTGTTTTAGCTAAAATAGTAATGCCTCTTTCTTTTTCAATCGCATTGGAATCCATTGATAGATTTTCAACATTTTCATTGTCTCTAAAAGTACCTGATGCTTGCAATAATTTGTCAACCAAAGTCGTTTTACCATGGTCAACATGGGCAATTATCGCAATATTTCTTATTTTTTCCATAAAAAAACACTCCTCATCGACCGAGTAATTATATCACTTTTATATAATTTTGTAAAGTTTTCTGCTATAATATTGTATGGTGGTTAGAATGAAGTTAATATTTACGATTTTAATAAGTTTATTATTAATCAATAATGTCGAGGCTAAAAAGTTAGAGGTTAGTTTAGATAAATGCGTCGATGGTGATACAGCATGGTTTATTTTAAATAATGAAAATATCAAAACTAGGTTTTTGGCTATTGATACACCAGAATCAACAAATAAAATTGAACCATTTGGAAAAGAAGCTAGTGATTATGTTTGTAATTTGTTGAAAAATGCTGATAAAATTGAAATTGAATATGATCCAAACAGCGATAAATTAGATAAATATGATCGTCATTTAGTTTGGGTTTTTATCGATAACGAATTATTACAAGATAAAATTATTAAAAAAGGACTTGGAGAAGTAGCTTATTTATATGACGATTATCAATATACCGATATTTTGAAAACTAGTGAATTGATAGCTAAAGCAAACAAAATAGGAATATGGCAAGATAGTTTTGATTATATTTATATTATTGTCGGTATATTAATTATTATCTTAATTATAATAATTTGCATATTTAATAAAAAAATAAGAAAAAAAGTTCTAACTAAAACTAAAAACAAATTAAAAAAGAGACTAAAAATATAAATGAGATGGGATAATGAAATATTATTTAATTCCAATTGAACAATTAAAATTTAAAGATGAAGATAAAAATACACATATTTTTTTAGAAAAATTATATTCGAATATTTATAAACTATATTCTAAAGGTTATCTTGCTGATGAAGTATTTTTAGAATTATTAAAAACATACAATTTGCCAACTCACTTTCTATTTCAAAGTAAAAAAAATAGTTTTGGTAAAACATTAATCATCAACGAAGCCATTACTGACCTTACACTTAAAATGTCCAAATTTGATTTAATTGGAAAAGAAGTAAATAAATTAGAAGCAATCGCTTATTTGAAAAAATTAACTAGAAAACAAATGATTACAATAACTACTGTTTTCCCTAAATATGTTTATAATGATGATCTGAAAATAATTCCTTTTCCTATTGAAAAAATAAAATAACTTTAGTTTTATGCTAAAGTTATTTTGTATTATAAGCAACATTTTGAGAAACTTGATTCCCTTCTAGTTCAGTACTAGGAATACTAATTAAGGTTAACCCTAAAATAACAACAACAAAGGCAATAATAGTTTTACTTTTTAACATTTCTTTCATAATTCAATCTCCATTCTTCTTAAAAAATATTTTTTTTCAATTTTGTTATCAAATATTACCGGTTTGATTTTTTTGTTTTTATATTGTTCTTTGATTTCTTGATTAAGTTTATTGATTATATTCAATATTTGTTTTTTATTATATCCCGTCAATATTTGAATATCATTAATCGTATAATATTCCATAGCACCATTCCTTTCATGATTAAATGATATCACGAACAAAGTTTCGTGTCAATAGTATTTTTGTACAAAATCGAATTTTTGTTTGACAAATGTATATTTGTGTGTTAAAATGTAAATGTAACGTTAAAGGAGGTTATGTTAGTGGAAAAATTAACTAATCAACAAGAAAAAATGCTAGAAAAAATTAAAAAATATATTGTCAAACATGGTTATGCTCCAACCGTTAGAGAACTATGTCAAGAAATGAATTTATCGAGTACAGCTACTGTTCAAGTTCATTTAAATAATTTAGAGAAAAAAGGTTATATAAAAAAAGAAGAAAGTAAAAATCGTACTATCGAAATATTGGTTGAAAATGAATTTGAACCAAAAAATGAATTAATTACTGATGTTCCTTTACTAGGTAAGATTACCGCTGGTAATCCTATCGAGGCAATTGAAAGACCTGATGAATTTTTTAGTCTTCCTTCATATTTAATACCTAAAAATAAAGAGGTATTCACATTGCTAGTTGATGGTGAAAGTATGATTAATGCTGGTATTTTAGATGGTGACATCGTTATTGTTGAAAGAAAGAATACTGCTAATAACGGCGAAATTGTAGTCGCAATGACCGATGATAATGAAGTAACTTTAAAAACATTTTATAAAGAAAAGGGTTATTTTAGACTACAACCAGAAAATGATACAATGGAACCTTTTATTATGAATAATGTGACAATTTTAGGTAAAGCTATTGGTTTGTATCGTAAAATCTAAACTAACAAATTTTGTTAGTTTTTTTTATAAAAAAAGTCGAACTTAAATATTCGACTTTAATTTTTATTAATATTGTTTTTAACTATATTAATCGCTGGATCTTCAGTTAAATTATCAAAAAATCTTTCTCCAAAACTTTGACCACTAACACTATTGTTATTAGCCCCAGACATTCGCGAATTAGTAAGACCAGTTCTTCTTTTAACTAACCTATCGACTTTGCGCAAGTTAGAAAAATTTCTTTTTGTTTCTAATTCATGTTTATGTCTTGCTCCTTGATTACGATATTTAGCATATATTACAAAAAAGTAAATAAATCCTGCTGATAAGAATAGCCAACTATAATCAAAATCAACAAATAACATTGCAATTATACCTAATAATTCAACTAGTAAAGATATTAAAAATAATTTAGGCATATGGACTGGGACACTTCCCATCACTTCTTTAGTTCTAGCATTTACAGCAACATAATGTAATACTTTCTTATCTCCTTTTACTTGTTGATAGCTATATAACCATACTGGTAAATAAGCGGCTTTCCATTGTTGACCTTTAACATCTAATTGTTCACTTGACCAAGCGACTCCACGATCATATTGTCCTAATGTTTCATTAGCAGCAAATCTTGTGATATCTTTTGATTGAGTTTCTACTAACCCTTTTAATTGTTCAATGTTAGTATCTCTTTTTTCTGATGTAAAGCCTCTTAAATAATTAGCATTCCATTTTACAGCATTTTCAGTATCAAACGGCATAATAGCATTAATAACATTTGTCGTTTTATCATCGGATTTTTTATCTAATTTATCTGAACTAGACTCGACAGTCAAATCATCAATAGTTAAATCAAATTCTCGTTCGACATCATAAAGATCAGCATCATAATATGTCTTACGATCATTTCCACTACCCCTTGTATATCTTCTTACTAAATGTTCTCCTTGGCCGACTAACTTTGCATGAGCGTTAACATCGACAACCATATAAGGAAAATAAACTCCCATAATATTATTTGTAGTAAATTCTTCTTTAAATTTAGGATGAGCAAAAAACTTTCTTTTACCAACAAACTTTTCGATTTCTACTTTAGCATCTTCTTTTTTTATCTTAAATGGTAAAACAACATCAGGAATGCTTCCGTTTGGTATTTGTTGATTAATAGATAAAGTATTTCTACACCAATGGCAACGAGCTTGACTAGCTTCACTTGTATCAATTACAACTTCAGCGCCACAACTACTACATTTAAAAGTTAAAATATCAGCAGTATCAGCAACTATATCTGTTGCTCCAGAGCCAATTACTTGACCTTGTAATTGACTGATATCATTATCCATACCTTCTAGTTTTTCTGGTTCAAATTCGTATCTACAAAAGTTACATCTTAAACGACCAGTATTGGTATTCATAGAAATATCTGTCGCACCACATTTTGGACATTTATCTTGACCGATTTTACCATCTGTATCAGTTTGAATTATTGTTGTATTTTGATTATTTGAAGGAGTTATATTTTCATTATAATTATCCTTCATTTTTTATAACCCCAATAATTGTGCTTTTATTTTGTCATAATCTTCTTGAGTAATTGCTCCAGCATCAAGAAGTTTTTTCATTTCTAACAATTTAGTTGTTGGATCTTGTGTAGTGGCTTGTTGTTGATTTGCTTGATTTGGTTGTGGTTGTTGATTTGTTTGACCAAATGCTGGCTGATAGCTTGATTGTGTTGGTTGTTGTTGCATTGCACCCATCATACCGCCAGCAGCATTCATACCCATTCCCATGAAAGCCATACCAGCTCCACCACCGTTTTCACCAGCTGATTGAATTCCACGAGCAGCTGCTTGTTGCATAAATGCATTGCCACGAGCACCAGATAAAGCATCAGCTTTCTTAACATCACTCATTAATGCTTTAGTATCATCGTCATATTCGATAGCAAGAATAGCTGTTTTGACAATTTCAAGACCACGAGATGATTTCCATTGATATGCATCTTCAACAGCTTTAGCCATTGCTTGTGCAAAACCGATTTGATCACCTTGAATTTTAGATATACGATTTCCTTTACTTGGATCGTTTGTATAATTAGAAAATGCAGCAGATAAAGTACTTACAACTTCATTAAATAATTGTGTTCCTGCATCATTATCCATATCAGCAAAATCAAATGCTGGAGCTCCTGGTTGTACATATTTAGCTGGTACAAAATTTTTAACAAACAATAATGGATCCACTATTTTTAAAGTATAAGTACCTCTTGTTACACATCCTACTTGTGTACCAAAATAAGCATCATCCCAATATATTTCTGATTGAGTTCCAAATTTATTATTTGGTATTTCTTTTAAATTAACATAAAATGCTAATTGTTGAGAACCCGGTTGACCACCAAATTTAAATCTTTCCCAAGTTTGTTTAATAGTTTGTCCGAAGATACCATCACCTGCAAACATAGATTGTGAGTTAGGATCTTCTGAATTGAAAATAAATCCTCCTGGTTCAGCAATACAACCTGTAATTGCTCCATCTTGAATAGTGATTAAAGCAGTTCCTTCTGGTACAATAATTTTACTACCATTAGTAATTATGTTTTCACTACCCTTAGTATTTTCGCCACGTCCAGCATTCTCACCTTGTGGTACTGCTTGAAATAAAGCAGCTGTTTCAGGAATGTCTTGTCTTGGTGCATAAAAATCTTTCCATTGATCTGCAAAAGTTCCTCCTAGTGAACCTGCAAAAGCTTTAATAAATCCCATAAAAAACCTCCTATTTCTTAAAGCAATAGCATCTATAGTGCTACCTTAAACTAATTATATCATAAAATATGAATAAAACACTAAAATTTTAGTGTTTTATTCATCTTTATTTTCTAATTTAACTAATACCTCACGTGGCTTAGAACCATTAGAAGGACCAATTATACCTCTTTCCTCTAATAAATCAATAGCACGCGCTGCTCGGTTATAACCCAGTCTGAATCGTCTTTGTAATAATGAAGCACTAGCTTTGCCTTGGGTTACAACAAATTCAACTATTTCATTATATAATGGTTCCTCTGTTGCATCTTTATCAACGCCAGTTGTTGCTCCTTTTAAATCTTCAGTCTCAATTGTTAAACTTTCATCATAACGAGCTTTTTGTTGAGAGATTGTAAAATCGACTACCGATTTTATTTCTTCATCAGAAATGAATGTTCCTTGAACACGAATAGGTATATTTTCACCTTGTGGTAAGAATAGCATATCACCTTTTCCTAATAATTTTTCAGCACCAGTCATGTCTAAGATAGTTCTTGAATCAATACTTGAAGAAACTGCAAAAGAAATTCGAGATGGAATATTAGCCTTGACTACACCGGTAATAACATCGGTTGAAGGTCTTTGCGTTGCAACAATTAAATGAATTCCAGCTGCCCTTGCCATTTGAGTAATTCGCATAATTGATTCTTCGACTTCTTTAGCAGCTACTAACATAAGATCAGCAAGTTCATCGATGATAACAACAATATAAGGCAATTTTTTAATTTGACCTTCGTCATCTTTCATCTTATTTTTCTTTTCTAAGTAGGCATTGTATCCCGCAATATTTTTAGTTCCACTTTGTTCAAACAAATCATAACGATGTTCCATTTCCGTAACAATTTTCTTTAAAACAATATTGGCTTTTTTAGGATCAGTTACAACCGGAGTCTTTAAATGAGGAACCCCATTATACATCGATAATTCAACCTTTTTAGGATCCACTAATACCAATTGAACTTCCTCTGGTTTAGTACGCATCAAAATCGATATTAACATACTATTAATACAAACTGACTTACCTGAACCAGTTGACCCAGCAACTAGTAAATGAGGAGTTTTATTGATTTCACAAAATATCGGTTTGCCCATAATATCTTTACCTAAAGTAACTAACAATTTAGAATCTTCCATATTTTTAGGAATTGCTTCTAAAATTTCTCTTACTGTGACCATTGTAATTGATTTGTTAGGTATTTCCACGCCAACTGTTTTCTTACCAGGGATTGGAGCTTGAATATGAACACTTTTAGCAGCTAAAGCAAGAGCTAATTCTTTATCCAAACTTACAATTCGGCTCAACTTGGTTCCAGCTTTAATATCCATTTCAAATTGCGTTACAGCAGGTCCTATATTAATAGTTACAACTTTAGCCTCAATTCCAAAATCATGAAATACAGTTTGTAAAATATTGACCGCATCTTTAATTGCTTCTTGATTATCTTTATTGCTTTTTTTTACTGGTCGATTCAGTAATGTAATCGGCGGAAAATGATAATTTTGATTAACTTCTTTAATATCGTCTAATTCAATTGTCTCAATTTCTTCTTTTTCCTCTTTATTATCTTCATGAATAATTTCATCCATACTAGAAATAACGATTTTATCATCTTTTTCATACTCATCTTCTACTTTTTTAATATGTTCTTTATCTTTAACCTTATGAGTCAAATTAATAGTTCCTTTAACAGTTTTTTTGACACCTTCTTTAAGCGATTTAATAATATCGTATATCGTTATACCAGTAAACATTATAAAACCACAAATAATTAAAACGATACTTACCACATTAGCTCCAGCAAGAGAAACTAATTTAACCATTGAAACACTAACTAAAGCTCCAATCATCCCCCCACCTTGTATATCAGCAGAGCCATCAATAAAATTATTCAAGTTATTAAATGTTTCTTCAAAAACTATACCATAACTAATATTATTTTCATTTGATAGTTCTTTAATATAACCAACATGAAAAAAACATAACGCACCAACAATAATTACATAGAGTCCAATTAATTTACTAGTTAATAAATCAGGCTTTTTTCTTTTTACAATCATGTACCCACCAATGATACCGACAATTATTAATAAAACAGCCCACAAAACACCTACTAAGAAACCAGCAAAGCCATTAATTATATTAGCTAAAATACCAAAACGACAACAGCCAATAATAGCGACTAAAATTAAAGCTATACCATATATTTCAATTTTCGCATTGCTTTCTTTTTTTACTTCTTTTCTTACCTTTTTCTTAGTCATATTAAATTCACCTTCTACTATAAAATTATACCATATTATAAAATAAAATGATACTAAAAAAGAGTATTTTAAATACTCTATAACTTTTTGACTTTTCTTTTTATTTCAATAGGTTCAGAGTTGAATTGTTTTTCTTCAATAAAACTTACTAACAACAACTTACCATATTTAATTCTAAATTCAGGATCAAACAAATTATCAGCTAATGGTTCAATAACTCGATCGATTTTTTGTTCTTTATAACCAAGCTTTTTAAATTTCAAATATAAATTTTTCATTTTCTCAATCCTAGATTGAGCCAAACCTAAATATTTAGAAATATTTTTTTCCAATTCTTTATAGATTATATTTATCTCTTTGTCATATTTACTCTTGTTAGAATAATAATCGATTAAACTATAAACAACTAAAATTTGATTAGAACATAATTCTACCATTGGATTTACCTTTTCTTCAATAAATTGATAATATTGACTAGTTTGATAATTTTCTAATATCCGATTCATACGAAATGATATTTTATTAGAATATCTTGTTTTAATATCTTCAATTTCACTATTTATCTGATCTTTCATTTTCGTAAAATAATCATATGCCTCAACCACACTATCAAAATTTTTATTAATCTTTTTATAATTTAAGTAAATTGGCACTATTAGTTTATAAAAAGGTAATTCTTTTATATTGTAACTACTTAATAACTGTTCATATAAATTTTGACTATTTAATTGTAATTCTTTTTTCATATTACGTATTAAAACAAATATTTCAACTTCGATATTAGCCGATTTAATTTTATCAATTGCTTCTGTTAGTATAAATCGTTCTGTAATGAAATAGTCATAAGGTATTTCACTATTTTTATCCAAGTTTTTTAACATTTCATCTAACATGATTAAAGTTTCTTTTTTTGTTTTATTAAACTCAGATTCATAATAATTGTTATATTTAGGTTGAGCTTTGGATAAAATTTCATAAGCCTCATTTAATTTCTTAGTCATTTCTAAAGCTTTCATTTTAGCTTCTTTACTACTCTGTTCATAAAAATCTGGATGATATTTTCTTAACATCATTCGATAAACTTTTTTTAAACTATTATTATCGTATCCATTTTCTAAATTTAATAATTTTAAAGCCTCATTATAGGTCATAATAATTCCCCCTTTTAACAGGGTATATACTACCAAATAATTACTTTTTTGTCAAATAGAAAAGGAATTATCTTTCTAATTCCTCTTCAATTCTTAATAATTGATTATATTTACAAATACGATCAGTTCTTGATAGGGAACCTGTTTTAATTTGCCCTAAATTAAGACCAACAGCCAAATCAGCAATAGTTGTATCTTCAGTTTCCCCACTACGATGAGAGATAATAGTTTTATAATTATGTTTTTTAGCTAGTTCAATTGTTTCTAAAGTTTCCGTGATAGTACCAATTTGATTAACTTTTAATAAAATAGCATTGCCAGCTTGATGATCGATGGCATATTGTAAATATTTTTTATTAGTTACAAATAAATCATCGCCAACTAATTGAATTTTGTCACCTAATTCTTTAGTTACTTTAACAAATCCATCCCAATCATTTTCATCAACTGGATCTTCAATTGAAATAATCGGATAATTAGCACATAACTCTTTATAAAAATTAATTAATTCATCGACGGTTAATTTTCTATTTTCACCTTTTAAATTATAAAGTCCATCTTCATAAAATTCACTAGCAGCTACATCTAAACCGATATTAACATCCACACCAGGTGTATAATTTGCACCTTTAATTGCTTCAACGATTAATTCTAAAGCTTCTTTATTACTACCTAAATTAGGTGCGAAACCACCTTCATCGCCAACATTAGTATTGTAACCTTTTTCTTTTAAAACGCTTTTTAAAGTATGAAATACTTCAGCACCCATTCTTAATCTTTCTTTAAATGTATAAGCATTAGGTATAATCATAAATTCTTGAAAATCTAAGTTATTATCAGCATGTGCTCCACCATTTAAAATATTCATCATTGGCCTTGGTAAAGTTGTTCCTTCGCCAACATAACGATACAGTGGTTTACCACTAGCTAAACTAGCCGCTTTTAAAACCGCCATAGAAACACCTAAAGTTGCATTAGCTCCTAAATTAGATTTATTTTCTGTTCCATCTAAATCAATCAATGTTTTATCAATTAGTCTTTGATCCATAGCATCCATACTAATTAATTTTTCACGAATAATAGTGTTGACGTTATTAACAGCTTTTAAAACACCTTTACCACCATAACGTTCATCTTTATCTCTTAATTCTAAAGCTTCACGACTTCCAGTAGAAGCACCACTTGGAACAATTGCTCTACCTAATATTCCATTTTCCAAAATAACATCGACTTCAACAGTCGGATTTCCTCTTGAATCTAAAACCTCTCTGGCTTTTATATCTTTTATTTTCATATTTTTATCTTCCTCTCTAACTTCTATATAATCCTTTAATGTTTGCTTGATCTAAAATATGATTTTGCATTTTTTCAATCAATTCTTCACGTGTAAAATTATTTTGCAAATCTAAAATTGCATCCAAAGCATAAACCGTTATGTCATAATAATGGTCTTTATCAGGAGGGGCCATACCCCCATAATTAAAACGGTTAAAATGATTTTTACCTTCTTTGAAATCATGATTTAACAAACTAGCATTTTCTTCTAAATAAGGTTTTTTTAAATTGGCCACTAACCAATGAACAAAACAATGTCCACAAACTGGAATTGCATCAAAATCTTCTAAAATAACAGCAAATGATTTAGTATTATTAGGATAATCAGTAAATTCTAAAGGTAACGACAAAGTCATATCACCTCTTTTACCATATTTGTCACTAATAACACCATCTACTATTCCTGTACTTGTAATCTTCATTTTAATTCTTCGACCACTCTTTTAAAATCATCGCCTCGATCTTCAAAACAAGCATATTGATCCCAAGAAGCACAAGCCGGACTTAGTAAAATAACCTCATTTTCTAACGATAAGGTATAAGCTAGTTTAGTAGCTTCCTCCAAATTTTCTTTTTTATAACATTCGATTTTATTTTTAATGCAAAAATCAAAAATACGGTCTTTTGTCTCGCCATAACATACAACTAATTTAACATTTTTCATATGTGGTAATAAATCATCAAATGAATGTTTTCGATCTAACCCACCCAAAAGTAAAATAGTTGGTTTAGTAAATGAATCTAAAGCAATATTAGTTGATACGACATTAGTCGCCTTGGAATCGTTGTAAAATTCTCTTCCATTTAATCTTTTAACAAATTCTAACCGATGTTCAACACCAGAAAATTTATTTAAAACTTCTTTAATTATTTCATTAGAAATATTAAATTGTTTAGCAACCACAATCGCACACATAATATTTTCATAATTATGGTTTCCTTTAACCCTAATATCATCTAATTTAATTATTTCTTCATCATGATAGTAAATAGCATCATTTAAAATATAAACATCACACTTTTTACTAGCTGAAAAATAAACTTTTGTCGATTTAATATCTTTAGTTAATTCAACGACATCAGCATCATTACCATTTAAAATAGCTAAATCACTGCTTTTATGATGATTAAATATTTTTTTCTTACATCTTTTATAATTTTCATAAGTTTTAAAATGATCTAGATGAACTGGTGTTAAATTAGTTAAAATACCAATATCAGTTTTGAAATCATAAAAATCATGTAATTGTTGAGCAGATAATTCGATTACAATAATTTCATTTTCATTCATTTTATCGATTAATGAACTCATTGGAAATCCAATATTACCGCCCAAATGAACAGCCAAATTAGCTTCTTTTAAAATTTCATATGTTATAGTTGTTGTAGTAGTCTTCCCATTACTACCAGTAATAGCTACTATCTTAGTATTTTTAGGTAGATAATGATAAGCCACTTCTAATTCATTAATAACCGGTATTTTTAATTTCTCAGCTTTTAAACAAACTTTATGATCAACTTTAATACCAGGATTCTTAACGACATAATCGAACTTATCATCCAAAAGTTCCTCTGGTGTATCAGTAATAATTAAATTAATACCTAATTGGTGTAATTCTTCTACTTTATCTTGATCTTGTTCTTTCATATCAGTAATTAATATTTGACAATTATGTTTGGCCAGTAACTTAGCCACTTCATAACCGGATCTAGCCATTCCTAATATGAACATTTTTTTATTGTCATACATTTTTATCACCACTAATATTATACCACTTTAATAAAGAAAATGACCTAAAAAATTAATATTTACATATAAAAAGTAAGGTTATGATACCTTACTATAAATTACTTAATCTTTCTTTTACTAACTTGTTAACTAACGACATATCAGCTTTACCTTTAAGTAATGACGATACTTTCCCCATTACCTTACCAGTATCAGCTTGACCTGTAGGTTTTACTTCATTAAACACTTCATCCAATGTTTTATTAATTTCTTCTTCACTCATCATTACTGGCATATATTTTTCTAAAATAGCTATTTCCTTTTCTGTCTGTTTAATTAATTCATCACGACCAGATTTTTCTAAATCGACAATAGTCTCTTTCCTAGTTTTAATTTGTTTAGATATAACTGCAACCATTTCTTCATCATTTAATTCTCTTTTTTTATTTATCTCTTCTAATTGAATAGCGCCTTTAACCATTCTAATTACATTAAGCAAATCTCTATTTTGATTTTTCATCGCATTTTTTAAATCGATCATTATTTTTTCTCTCATATATTATTTTCCTTTCTATTTTAATAAAAAAGCCCTAAGGCTTAGTTATAATTTCGTTCACGGCGACGACTATTTTTAATAGCTTCTTTCTTAGCTTCTCTTCTTCTTTCGCCTGGTTTGCTATAATGCTCTCTTTTTCTTACTTCTTTAAGGAGGCCGTCTTTAACATTTTTTTGTTTAAACATCTTTAATGCACCATCAACATTACCATTTTTGACAACAACTTTAGACATATAATCCCTCCTTCCACATAACTATTTGACATTATAGCACTTTTATCGTTGTTTTTCAACAGTTTTCATTAAAAGTTTAACTTTTTTTGACTACTTTTTGTTAAGTTTTTGTATCAATTTACATAATTATTAAATAAATCTCCCAAATAGGAGATTTATTTTAAATACAATTAAGCTTTCTTAAAACCACTTAAATAGTAATTACCATCAGCTTGTTTTTCAAATGTATATATATAACTATTAATTTTATCATAATTATTATCAAAATATTTATTAAATTCTGCCTCCGGTAAAGTATCATCTTGTCCATAAATATAGAAAATATCATCAAGATACTTATAGTTATCATAATCATAATTATTATAAGCTGTTATTTTAAATTGATCGAGTGCTTCATCATAATACCAATCGTTAAAAACTGTTTTAACATAAATATTTATTTTTTCGCCATCATTAACTAATTCAGCTTTATAAGGATGCTCAATAATAGCATATTGTAAAGTAGAAAATCCACCTAAAAACTGCATGTCCGATGAATAAATACCATCACTATAAGTTACAGGGCCCATGATAGTAGCATCTCTAAATTTACCTAAATCAAAAGATTGATGGGTATAGTTAACATTTCCAAATATATCTTTAATATATTTTTCTAAGGTCTTAGTCGATACTTCAAAAACAAACTCGCCATCACCTTTATCAACTTGTTTACCTGAATCATCCAAAGAAGCATAAGCAAATGCTGTTCTTAGAATTAAGTAATTAGGAATATTATCTTTAGAAAATTCGCCTACTTCATACAAATTCGAAAGAACTTCACTGTTAAAATCAAATTTATCTAATATATTCTTTACTATTTTATCATTTATATTTATCTCTTCTTTTTCTTCTTGAACAATCGGTGGTTCTGATTCATCTCCAGTATTTTCATCTTCGTTTGGTTTATTTTCATCTACTTCGCTACTAGGATTATCAGGTTCTTTATTATCATTTAACTTATCATATACGATATAACCTACCAAACCAACTATACATATAGCAAATATAACGACTAAAATTTGTAGCACTTGAATCTTTTTATCCATTTAAAACATCTCCTATCCTAATTTACATTATACATATAAATTAAAATAAAAACAATATTTTATTCATAAAAAAACCAAGAGTACAAATATTTTACACTCTTGGTTTTTAATACTACATAGGACATGAACTTAAATATCTAATTGTTGAACCGACAATATTACCAAATTTAAAAATTATTTCAACACATATCGGAAAAAGGGGAAATAATATTAAAACTAAAATTCCAATTAAAATTATTTTGTAATTTTTTTTAATTAAATTGGACACATTGTTCCTCCAATTGCACGTCTTAATGCACTACCTAAACTTCTACCCAAATCCATAAGTGTTGTAATACCACGACTCAAGGCATTAATTAAAGTACCTGTTATACTTACACCACCTACTATTTGTAATAATTCATCTTTTTCTAACATATTATCACCTCCTAATTACATTTTAGTGGTCGCATAAAACCATCAATAACACCGATTATAAAAACAATTGCACCACCAATTATTAAACCTAACCCTAGACCACCACCGGAAACATTTAATAATTCGTCTTTTTCTATTTTTTCCATATTTCTATTCCTTTCTTTATCTCTTGAAAAATAGTTGTCTTAGGTTTTTCAAAGACAATATTAATAATATTATTATCAACTAACAAATCGTCAGGCAAACTGATTTTAAGTGTTACTTGATAATGAGGTTTTTCTAAAACCAAATAATATCCATCGCTAATATCTAAAATTTCATATTCATACTTTATTTTATTTACTAATAAATCATACTTCAAAATGTCATTAATTTTTGATTCTTCTAAATAAATAATCGTATAATAAGAATCATCATTTTTCTTGATATATCCATTATAGTTTTCATATAAATTAAATTCATAGTTGAAAGCAATAATTAGAAAGATTAAACTACCAATTGCGAGAAACAAAAGCCAAATAATGATACTTTTAGATGTTTTCTTATTTAATATATATGAGAAGTTATTAAATATTTTTGGATAAATCACTAATAAGGTTCCCTTTCTCAATTTTTATAACTTGATCAAATAAATCAATATTATCTATTCGATGCGATATAAAAATAATTGTTTTATCTTTATACATCGTAATCAAATTTTTCATAATTATCCTTTCCATATTAATATCAACTTGACTCAATCCTTCATCGATAACTAAAATTTCAAATGGCTTAGCAATAGCCCGAGCTAAGATAATTCTTTGTTTCTCACCACCTGATAAATTAAAACCATTTTCTTCGATCAAAAAATTAAATCCTAATTGATTATTTTTAATAATATCATCAACTAAACAAATCTTAGATATACCAATTATATTGTCACTATCAATATTGTTATAAACAGTATCGGAAAATAATAATTCATTTTGTGAAACATAAATAATATCACTATTTTGATAATCATTGATATCAATGTCATCAATGTATATTTTATCTCTTGGAATTTGATAATACTTTTTAAGTAGCTTAAATAAAGTACTTTTACCACTACCACTACTTCCTAAGACCATCACTTTACTTGCTTTAGTTATTTTTAGATTGATGTTCTTTAAAACATCATTTACATCATCAAAACTATAACTCAAATTATTAAAATAAATATCACCAATCATTTTTTTATCAATTATACCATTATCTTTTTTGTCATAAAATAAAGTTAAAATCTTCTTAATGGCAATCTTAGATTGTTTTATATTATTATCCAAATCGATGATATTACGAATTGGTGAAAGAAAATAAGTTAAAAGCGCATTAAAAGAAAGTAATTGTCCAAGCGTTATTTTATTTTCCATTACAAGTAAAATTCCAACTAATAAAATAATAATAAAACCTAAATTATTAATTAACTCTTTCAATAAATATTGATGATTATAACTATTATCCAATTTTGCTATTTTATTTGATAATTTAGCGTATTTATCTTCAAATTTATCCATAGTTTTACCAGTAATATTACAACCTTTCAACGTTTCATAACTATTGATACTTTCAACCATATAAGAAGTTAATTCAGCCTTACAATAAGTACAATCATCAATTTGATCATTAAAACTATTCCTAAAAAGCAAAATAGTTAAAACATATAACAATAAGATGATTAAACTAATAAAAAATAAAGTAGTATTTAAAATATACATAATAATTAAAGCAATGATAGTGAGAGGTAAATCGATAAATAAGCTAATAGCTACTTTACTGATCATTTGCCTTACGGTATCAAGATCATTAATTCGTGAAATTATCTCACCTGTCGTATTATTTTTATAGTAACAATAAGGGAGATGTAAAATTTGTTTAAAAGTGTCATAAGTAAGATTAAGATCGATTTTTTGATTGATTAAAATAATTATTTTGTTTCGTAAAAAGTCGGAGATTATTTTTAAAATATACAAAATTAAAAACAAAACAAATATAAATATAATCTTTTCTTTAGAAAACATAATATTATCGACCATTGCCTGCATATAAAATGAAGTAATAATAGAAAAAATCGTGATAAAAAAAGAAATGATAACAACTTGACCTAGTTGCTTTGTTGAGGATTTGATTATTTTAATGATGAATTTATAAAAAGAATTATCAGGGATATTTTTGATCACTTTTATAGGGTATAGATAGATGAGAATATTATTAAAAATTTTAGAAAATTCATCAAAATAATAATAACTAGTTTTACCAATTGGGTCAAAAATTAAAATTCTTTTCTTTCTAAAATCAATTTTTTCGATTACAATATAGTGATTGTAGGAGTTATTTATTGTTACATGAGCAATACATGGTAATATTAAATTTTCTTCGGTTAAATCTTTTAATGTTGCCTTTATTCCATATGATTCAAAGCCACATTTTTTAGCTGCTTCAATCAAATGATAGGCAGTTGTTCCTTCTTTAGTTGTTTTACACATTTCTTTTAAACTATTAATATCGATATAACCTTTATAATGTTTGATTATTTTAAATAAACATGTCGGTCCACAATCTTTAAAACCATCTTGTCTTATCAAAGTTTTTTTAAACATATTTACCTCCCTACTAGTTATATTGATTAAACTAATAAAGAAATCCTTTAAAAAATACAAAAAAAATAATATTTATTAAAAATACTATTTTTTTAAAACGAAAACTTTTTTCTTACCATAAGATTTTTCCTTAATAATATCTAAATTTGTTACTAAATTTTCCTCAACTTCACAGACAATAATACCTTTATCACTTAATAAATTATTGTCTATTATCTTATCTATAACTTTATTTATTAAATTATCATGATAAGGCGGATCTAATAAAATAACATCGAATTGTATTTTAAAAGTATCTAATGCTTCAAAACAATCTTTATGTAAAATAAAACAATCAGAAATACCTTCAGTATTTTTAGTTATTGTTTTTACGGCTATCTTGTTTTTATCGACGAAATAACAACTCTTAGCGCCATTACTTAAAGCTTCTATCCCAAGACTACCACTTCCTGCAAATAAATCTAAAACGATAGCTTCTTTAAGATAATTTTGAATACTAGCAAACATTGATTCTTTGATCCGATCCATTGTTGGTCTAGTCCCCTTGATATCAAATCCTTCTAATATTTTACCTTTATATTTTCCGCTTATTACTCGCATAATATCACCTAGTAATATTATAACAAAAAAAGTTCTATTTTTTTAGAACTTCTATAGCTTGACGCATTTTTAAATCATATTTAACCATTTCAATACCACCAAATAGTTTTAAAAATTCATCTTTTTCCATTTGATATTTAGTGGCTAAATTGATGGCTTCAGTCTCAGCATCTTCATCAGTTACTTCGATTTTTTCAACATTTGCAATTTCCTCTAACATCAAACGATAAGTAACTCGCTTACTAGCTTCTTCTTTCATTTGATCTCTTAATGCCTGTTCATCACTATTAGTAAATTGATAAAACATCTCTAAAGTAATTCCTTGCATTTTTAAATTTTCTTCATATTGTTTAATAATACGATCAATTTCTTCTTCAATCATAGCTTCAGGAATATCTATCTTAGTATTTTTAGCTGCTGCTTCTAATAAATCATCAAGATATTTATTTTCTGCTTCAGCTTCTTTTCTTGTTTTAATATTTTCTTCTAATTGTTTAGCTAATTGTTCTTCAGTTTCGATTCCTTCCATTCCTAAATCTAAGAAGAAATCTTTATCTAATTCTGGTAGTTTTTGTTCTTTAATTTCTTTTACTTTAACTTTAAATACAACGTCTTTTCCTTTTAAATCATCAACGTGATAATCACTAGGGAAAGTAAGATTAATATCTTTTTCTTCGCCTTTTTCCATACCGATAACTTGTTCTTCAAAGCCAGGAATAAAGGTATGACTACCGATTTTTAATGAATAATCTTCTCCTTTTCCACCGTCAAAAGCAACGCCATCTTTAAATCCTTCAAAATCGATAATAGCAATATCGCCATCGGCTACTTGTCCTTCTTTATCAATATTTTCAATATATCTTTGTCTAGTTTGTTCGATAGCGTCTTTAACTTCTTCTTTAGTAACTTTAACAGTTTCTTTCTTTACACCTAATCCTTGATATTTTCCTAATTTTACCTCTGGTTTTAGAGTTAAATTAAACTTAAATTCAACATATTCATCAGTTACAGCACTAATGTTAATTTCTGGTTGAGCGACAATAATATCATCGCCATTTTTTTCTAACATTAATTCATAAGCTCTATTTAAGCTAGCTTCAGCAGCTTCCATATAAAGACTAGTCATCCCATATTTTTTAATAAATACTTCCTTAGGAGCTTTACCAGGTCTAAAACCATCGATTTTGGCATCCTTATTTAATTTCTTAAAAGCCTTATCCAAAGCATCTTGCCATTCTTTTCCTTCAATTTTTATTAAAACTTCTTTCATTTAATATCCTCCTTCAAAGTTCCTTTATAGTATATAATATTTAACAATTTATTGCAAGTATCTCATTAACTTTTTTCATACTAAAAAGATATCTAAATTTTAGACACCTTAAAATATTTCTACAATTTTAACGTCGTATTTGCCATTAGGACTTTCTACTGAAGCAACACTACCAACTTCTAAACCTAAAATAGCTTGAGCAATTGGTGACTCATTAGAAATCTTATTAGCAAACGGATCGGCTTCGGTACTACCAACAATCGAATAAGTCTCTATTTCACCATCTTCAACATATTCGATTTTAACATTTGTTCCAATAGTTACTTTGTCAGTTGAAACATCATCAATCAATTTAGCTTTTTCAATTAAAACTTCTAATTCTTTGATACGATTTTCCACAATAGCTTGATCATTTCTTGCAGCATCATATTCTGCATTTTCTGATAAATCACCTAAAGCTCTTGCTTCTTTTAAAGCATTAATAACTTCTGGTCTTCTCACATTTATTAAATTGTCTAGTTCTTGTTTCATATCTTCTAAACCACTAGCGGTTACATAAACTTCTTTACTTGACATATAATCACCTCATATAATTGAAATCTAGAAAATAATACTACAAATTTAAATGTTTGTCAATATATAATTACATTATAAAACTAATTTATGATAATAATAAAAATTTTATACTTTAAAATGATATTTATTAACAATAATTATAAATATAAAATTATTTAGATTCTCTAGTAATAAATCAATTCTTTACCAGTTTAATTCTCATCATATCATAAACATTTAATTTAAAATCAACTTTTAAATAAACTATTTGTTTTGGATGTCTTACTACATCGATGATATTTCCTTCTTCATCATAAATCTTTTCAATTTTATAAGTTATTCCAATATTATCGGGACCAAAAAATTCAACAACATCACCTTTTTTAAAATAATTACGTTGTTCGATTTTAGCTATTTTTTTATCTTTGTCATAATCTAGAACAACACCTAAAAAATCTTGATTAGATACTTCAATACGGTCATTATAATAACTGCAATCTTCTTTATAATTACCATCAAAAAATTGAACAATACTATCTCTGTTAGCCACTCTTGATAAGATATTTTCATATTCTAAATTATATGTATATTTTTTAGCATAAACTTCATCAATTGCTTTACGATAAATACTAACAACAGTAGCAATATAATAAATAGAACGCATTCTACCTTCTATTTTTAAAGAAGTTATTTGCATTTTACATATTTCTTTAATATATTTTAAAAGTGATAAATCTTTTGAACAAAAGGTAAAACTTTTCTCACCTTTGATAATATTTTTATTCTCATCTAACAAATCAAAATCCCATCGACAAATTTGACTACATCCACCACGATTAGCATCGCGATTAGTTAAATAATTAGATAAAACACATCTTCCACTATAACTTGCACACATTGCACCATGAATAAATATTTCGATTTCTAATCCTACTTTTTGAATTGTTTCAATTTCTTCTTTACTAACTTCCCTTCCTAAAACAATTCTTGTAACACCTAAATCTTTAAAATGTTCTACCGCTTCATAATTTAAAGTAGACTGTTGCGTTGAAATATGAACTTCCAAATTAGTGTGTTTTTTGGCTAGTTCTAAGACTGTTAAATCACTAATAATTATCGCATCGACTTTTATTTTATCTAATTGTTTTAAATAATCAATTAAAAACTTAACTTCCTTATTATGTAATACTATATTAACTGTAACATAAACTTTTTTATTTAATTTATGGGCAAATTCGACCCCTTCTTTAATTTCTTCGATTGTAAAATTAACTGCATTAGCTCTTAGACCAAACAAAGATCCTCCTAAATAAACCGCATCAGCTCCATATAAACAAGCTATTTTTAATCTTTCTAAATCGCCAGCTGGCGCTAATAATTCTGGTTTCATTACTTCACCTTGTATACAGTTTCTTGATAGAAAAAGCCTTTCTTTAAATTATCAAATAAATCATTTAATTGTTCATTTAAAATATCTTTATTTTTTTCATTGACATTATTAAATATATCAACTACTTTACTAAACTTATCATCATCGATTAAAAAACTATTCAAAACGATATAATCGTAATCTAACAACAATTTTTCCTTTAAACCATCTAAAATAAAATCTGTATAAACGACTGTTCCATTTTGATCAACTAAAGGATATATCTTCCCTTCTTTTTCCATATAATTTATCTGCGATTCATCTTGCAAATCAAAAGTTTTTAAATAATTTTTAACTAAATTACGCTTAGAAGTAAAAATAGGTAGGTAGCCAAACAAAGTAACCATCAATTTAGCTTTAGTATTCTTTTTAATTTCCTGCATTTCTCTTAATGTTATATCGTTTGATACCCAAGTATATTTAACATTTTGATTATACCAAAAATTGATCGTATAATAATTGTTAGTCATATGTTCTTGACTCCAAACTAAATTGTAGTTTAAATTTAATTTTTTAGCTAAATTAGGAATAGCCAAATCATAAAATATCACACCTTTAATATTATAATTATTTAACTTAATCAACGTCTTTTTTAAATAATCAATGTCACTATTATGCATATTTTTATTTAAACAAACAAAAACTTCTTTATCGATAGTTTTTAAGTCTTCTAAATTAAAATAAGCCGGCATATTTACACTTAAATCTTTAATACCAATAATTACCCCATCACAAGCTAGTGACATTTGTTTTAAGGAACTAGGAATTATTAATGTTTTCACGGTATCATCCCCTTTTCACGGCTTTATTATATAAAATTAATATCTTTTTGTAAAGAGAAAAGAAAAAATGCTTATTCAGCATTTTTGTAAGCTTCTAAAATTTTATCTTGGAACATCTTACGAGTTTCTTGGTTAATTGGATGAGCTATATCACGATATTCACCATTTGATTTTTGACGACTAGGCATAGCTATGAATAAACCATCATTACCTTCGATAATTCTAATATCATGAATTGCAAAGCAATCATCAATTAGAACAGATGCTTTTCCTCTCATTCTTGAATTTTCTTTTTCTTCTTTACGAACTGTAACTGATGTAATTTCCATTAAAACCTCTCCCTTCAGTATTAGTACACCTTAAGTATAAACTATTTTAATAAAAAAAGCAATAGTTTAATAATCAATTTTTATTGTTTTAGTTATAACATCAGTATAAGAAAAAGATTTTTTTTCATTATTATTAAGTTCCACTAAAAAAACATTTTCATATAATTCTTTAATCGTAACATGATATTTTTCATATTTATTTCTTCCTAGATTATATTTAATAGTTACTTTCTCACCAATATAATCATTTAATTTCCTTCTAACCTCGCCAATCATCGTGGATACCCCGTATACATTGTTCCTTTAGTAATAACGCCACCAATACCATTTTTACCATACTTAGTATTTTCGATAATTCCCTTTAAATCGATATCTTGATTGACATCTGATAAACTCATCTTAGTAGCAATTATAGCTGGATCTAAAGCATGAATATTAATTCTTTTAGGACTACTTGCAAAATTAGCGCCAGCTTTAATTAATTCTTCATAATCAGATTGACAAGCACCAGCTATGATAATTAATTTATCATGACTTTTTTCAAATTTTCGTGCTTCTTTAATAGCTTTAACAAAATTACTGCTGTTCTTATAAGCGTTGATATTATCTTGGCTTCCTTTTTTCTTATAATAAGCATCATGACCAGTAATAACGATAATATTTGGGTTATATTCATTCAACCAATCCTTAATGTATAATGGAACATTTTCTTCATTTTCATTAATTCCAACCGCCCATATATTGGCTTCTTTGTAATATTCCAAACAACGATTTAAATAATCTAAATCACTATCAATGTGTAGAATTTTACCCGGAAGATAAAAATAGTCATCACGATTTAGATTAGTATTCGGTTTAACTCTTGTCTCAAATTCTTTTTCTTCAATATCTTCCTTATCAAACTTAACTAAATCTTCTTTAAAACTATCAGCTTTTAATCTAACATTAGCTCCTTTTAAATAATAAATATTATCTATTATATCAGTAATGATAAAGACAATATCATTATTATAAGAATTACGTGTTACCAAGTCACCTATGTCGAAATTCATATAATCACCCAAAAAATTATATGTGATAATAGATATTTATATGAAAAAAATCAGAATTAAATCTGATTTTAATTTGGCGTTATTACCGCACGCGAACTGACACTACCGTAAGTACTACCACGGCTACCGTTGAAATAGAACACGCCAGCACTAGATCCATCGCTATAGCTACCACTACGAGGAAACCACGAATCACTAGCGCTAACGAAATAAGCGTAGTCACTGTACCATCCACCAGTACTGCTTCCAAATGTTGTTAAAGTTTCCTTTGTCGCATCTCCCAACTTTCCTCTTGCATGAGCTAGAGATGTCCCATATGTGTACTTGTCATAGTATTTGTCTTCTGGAGCACTTGTAAACCCTGAACCACTTGCATAGAAATTCCCACTACTATCGACCATATTACCCATTACGTATTCCCATGATCCACCACTCATATCATATACGCCATAAATATTTCCAGTTGTTGAATATGTAACATTAATTTTATAACTTGTTCCACTTCCACCACCTGTATAATAAGATGAATTGCTTGAATTAAATCCTATATCAGCTATTCCCAACCCATATTTACTTTGTTTTAAATATGCCACTGCTCCCCATTCCATGTTCTTTGTCATATGAGAATCACCATTACTTATTCCGTAATCAGTTTCAATATTTCTAATTGAATTAAATTGGTTTGCTATACTAGCATATCTAAAACTACTTACGCCTGGTTTAATTGTGATTGGCAATTCTTTATTACAATTTGTTGCAGATGGTGTGGAATTACAAGTTGAATTGGTTGTGCTCACCTCAAACTTTCCCATCCAAAATCCAGTTAAGTCTTTATCACCAAAGGTAAATGCTGGATGAGTATACCAATTACCATTTATAGCATTAGTACATATTTCGCTATCATTACCACTTTTTGATACCTTATCGACACATCTAACTGTTCCAGTAGTTGAAGTTCCAGTCTCAAAAGTCACATTGATTTGTTGAACTGAGACACTTCCATTATTAGCATTAAACAATTGATATTTATATCTTGGTATCCATACATACCATAACGCTATTTCTGATTCAGATATAGTATTACCAACACTTTTTGTTACACCACTATTTAAAACAACAGCATTCGCCCATTCTTTACTGTTATAGTCATACCATTCTTCACTAACATCAGCATAAACCCAACTTGAGCCATTATATTTAATTGGAATCATATTAGCTAACAATTTAGGTTTATTAGCGCCACTATTATCGACATATTCCTTAACAGAAACAATTTTTATAATTCTTCTTTTAGTGGTACAATTGTTACTACTATCACAAGCTTTATATTCAACTATCTTATCAGTCGGAAGTCGATCAAAACCACTAGTTTGAATATTTATAGTCTCACCACTATTATCGGTTACTGATACGCCAGCTAATAAATTAAAACTAGCTAATTCATCTTTAGTTAATTCAGTAGTATCTTCTAAACTTAATACTGGAGCAGTCGTATCTCTTACAATGACAGTTCGAGTAATATTAGAAGTATAACCATTACTAGTTGCACTATAAACAACTGAGTAAGTTGTGAAACGACTAGCATCAATTCCTCCTACTTCCGTGCTACCTTCACGATAAGTTATACTTATATCATCAATTAAATTACCATCTTTATCTTTAGCAATTGCTCCTAATTCACTATAAGTTCCTTTAATTTCAACATAAGTTATTGCTTCGCCATTTAAAATAATAGTTGGAGCATTACTATTGAAATCATTATTAACATCTGTTCCTGATTCACCATTAACTGTTATATCATAACTATTATTTCGATAAGTTATAGTTATTGTCATATCATTAGGCAATAATTTACCAGTAATCGGATTTTTAATGTCTAAAGGTAAAAATCCAGATTCTTTTAAATTTAACAAAGTTATTGTTACAGTACCATTATTAGCTGTTGGTAACATATTAATATTCTCATAAGCCCATTTTTCAGCTCCTAATTTAATTTCATCTAATTGTGATTGATAAAGTTTTTTTCGATTACTATCGATACTTTGTGAAACAATTGGAAAAGCAATTAAAGCAACAACTGCTAAAATGACAATTACTCCTAGTAATTCTGCTAGTGTGAATCCCTTCTTCAATTAAACCACCTTCTACTATAACCATTATATATTTTTATAATAATTTAGTCAATTAATTTCATTTTTTTTAATTATAAAAGTTTTATCTTTAGTATAAAAAGCATAAAAAACATCCTCTAATTTTAACTTGTTTTTATCTAAAATACCATATACCCAATCGATATTTTTTTTCATATTTTTAACAGTATCAACATCGATAACACCATCAATTATAATCGGCATCGGATAAACATTATTATCATTAAACACTGATAATTTACCATTATTTTCTAATATAGCATAATTTACTTCCTCTAAATTTTTGATACCTTTTTCTCTTAATTGTGAAATAAGATCATCTAAACTATATCTTGTTTTTTGCATCTGTTTAAAATTGACTTTTCCTTTATTAATTAATACTTGTGGATTACCATCGATGAATTTTCTAAAGGCATTACTTTTTAAGGTAATATAACTTAAAGACATTTGGATAATTACTAATAAGGCTATTGGAATAATAGAAATAAAGATTGATCTATCAACTTCCTCAATACTCATAGCCGCTAATTCAGCTATTAAAATCGATACAATTAAATCGATAATACTCAATTGTCCTACTTCTTTTTTCCCCATAATTCGATAACATAACACAATATAAAAATATAAAATAAACGTTTTAATAATTAAATTTAAATACATTTTCATCACCTATTTTATTATGATTTTAGTTCTAATGTTTTATACAAAAACATAAAAATTATTAGGTGATATAATGTTATTTTTAAAAAAAATTATTAAATCTTTAGGTTTTAGTATTGGTATTCTATTAGGATTAACCTTAATAATTACCATTTTGAATTATATAGGAATAATTGGTACAACCATCGTTGATGCATTTTCTTATATAACTCCTTTTATTGCATTATTTATAGGTGGTTTATTATTAGGTAAAGAAAGTAACAATAAAGGATGGTTAGAAGGTATTAAATATGGATTAATTTGTATTGTAATATTTTTTATCTTTAACTTCTTAGCTTTCAATCAAATTTTCAACACAAAATCTATTATTTTATATATCGTCACTTTAATAGCTAGTATATTAGGAGGAATGATTGGTATAAATATGAAAAAAAATGATGATTAAATCATTTTTTTTCATATTTTTCAATAAATTTATTTTTATATTCTTCAAAACAATCATTATTAATAGCTTCTCTTATCTCTTCCATCTCTTTAATTAAAAACCTAATATTGTGAATAGATAATAATCTACCACCTAAAACTTCATCACAAGTAATTAAATGTCTAATATAAGCTTTGGTATAATTTTGACAAGTATAACAATCGCAATCTTCTTCAATTGGAGTAAAGTCTTCTTTATATTTTAAATTCTTTAGATTAATTCGACCAGTTCTTGTAAAAGCATTACCATGACGAGCTAATCTAGTTGGTAAGACACAATCAAACATATCAACTCCTCTAGAAACACCTTCTAGTAAATCAATTGGTTCTCCTACTCCCATTAAATAACGAGGTTTATCTAGTGGTAGATATTTAATAGCATAATCGATCATTTTATACATAGTATCTTTATCTTCTCCAACACTAGTACCACCAATTGAATATCCATCAAAATCTAACTTAACCGTTTCTTTTGCACTAAAACACCTTAAATCCTCATATTCGCCACCTTGGACAATACCAAATAAAGATTGATTAGGATTGTTATGCACATCTTTTCCTCTTTTAGCCCATCTAATCGTTCTTTCCGTACTTTGTTTCGCATATTCATAACTAGCAGGATATGGAATACATTCATCAAAACTCATTGCGATATCACTATCTAGTTTATTTTGAATTTGAATCGATAATTCCGGAGTTAAAAATAATTTTTTACCATCAATGTGACTTTTAAAAGTAACACCTTCTTCTGTTATATCCTTCCCTTTAGCCAAAGAGAAAACTTGAAAACCACCACTATCCGTTAAAATTGGACCGTTGTAGTTCATGAACTTATGTAATCCGCCTGCTTTAGCAACAATATCTTCTCCAGGTCGAAGCCACAAATGATAAGTATTAGCTAAAATTACAGCACTATTCATATCATATAATTCTTCAGGAGTAAGTGTCTTAACATTAGCCAAAGTACCGACCGGCATAAACATCGGTGTATCAAAAGTTCCATAATTAGTTTTTAATTTTCCTAACCGCGCTTTACCATCATTTTTTATTAATTCATATTTTATTTTCAAAGCAAATCACCTATGCCATTATATACCAAAATAACTAATTTGACAAGATAAAGAAAATGTGTTAATATAGCAATCATGTTTTAAAGGGGGAAAAATTATGATTAAATTTGATAAAGTTTTAACTAGTCAAGAAATTAGCGAAATGGATCCAGAAAAAATAAAATTTGCAAAAAAAGAAGGTCAATATCATTACAATTATTTAAAAAATGCCTATGGACCTGATTATTTTAAAGAACGACTTACCAGTCGTGCTCGCGAATTAGCAGAGTTAGGTCACAAATATCGTCTAGAAGATGAAAAAACTAAAGAGTTAATTGCTGCTAATATTGTTTTCCCAAACGATTTAACTTTTATGAAAGTATTAATATCAAAAGGAATTACATATGCTCATTTAAAAGCTTATTCAAAAATAATTCGCGTTGGAAAAATATTAACGCAAATATCTGTTGGTAATTGTGAAAAACAAGATTTTAAAGAATTATTTGATGCTTATGGTTTTGGAAAACAATTTTTAGGCATTAGTACTAAGGATCTAGAAGCTCCTGATTTTACAATAAAAAGTAAAAAACTTGATTATTTATGTTATATAATTAAGCAATACTTTGGTATTAGAGACGAAAACTTAATTTTAGCCAAAGTTAGTGAAATTACAGCCTTAAAAAAAGCATTATATCAAGAAATGGAACAAGGAATGGAAAATAATCCTAGCAAGATACGTTAAGCGTATCTTTTATTTTATCTAAATTAAAAGCATGACTACCTTTAACATAAATAATGCTACCATTAATATCTTTAGTTTTAATGTAAGAAATTATATCTTTAACATTATCAAAATGCTTTCCTTTAATTAAATTAGTATATTTTCCAATTAATAAAACTTCTTTATTTTTAATTTTTTTTAAATATTTATTGATTTTCTTATGATAAGTATTACTATATTTACCTAATTCTAACATATCACCTAAAACTATTATTTTAAATTCATCCTTATTTTCTAATTGTTTTAAACCGCCGATTAACGACTCAAAACTACTATTATAACTATCATCGATAATTGTATATTTATTTTTAATAATATTTAATCTTCCTTCGATATTTTGGTATTTTTTTATAACTTCACTTATTGTTTTTAAATCGATATCAAACATCAGACCAATTTTAATAGCTATAAAAACATTATCTAACAAATGACTATAAGAATTAAATATAAAATGTACATCATCTATATCAAAAGTTACATTTTTACCTATATTAAGATTTTTAACTTTTAAAGTTTTATCATTAACTTTAATGATATTAGGATATTTAAGTTTTTTTAAATATTTATCATTTTTATTAACTATTAAATATCCATTATTTAAACCATCCAAAATTTCTAACTTTGCCTTCAAAATATTTTTCTTACTACCTAAATTGCCGATATGAGCACTACCAATATTAGTAATAATAGCATAATCAGGTTTACAAATTTGCGATAAATAAGATATTTCATTAAAATGATTCATTCCTAATTCTACAACAATCACATCATAAGTTGCATCTAAATTAAATAAAGTTAAAGGTAAACCAATATGATTATTTTGATTTTTTAAAGACTTTAAAACTTTATATTTTTCACTCAAAATACTATATATTAACTCTTTCGTCGTTGTTTTACCTACACTACCAGTAATAGCAATTAAAGGAATATTATAAGATGATCTTATATACTTAGCTATTTTCCCCAAACTTTCGATAGTTGAATTAACTATAATCTTAGGAATATCATAATTAAAGTCTTTTTCGCTAATAATAGCACTAGCTCCATTATTTATAGCATCGATAATATAATCATGACCACTATTAATAGCAATAAATAAATCACCTTCACTAATTTCTTTCGAATTAGTTTTTATCTTATTTACTTTAACATCACTATATAAATTACCTCCAATTAACTTAAAAATATCTTTTAAATACATTATAATCACCTAATATATTTTATGAAATATAATTAGTCTCCAAAACAAAAAAAGAATAAATTCAATTATTCTTTTAAGAAACTGTTTTTATTCTAGTTGAACATTACTAATATTTTTAGGTTTAACCTAGGGAATAAAACTTGTTTCCTATTGCTTCTCTTTATATAACCATAGTTACATAAATCTCAGTTTAAAAGGAATCTGCACGGATGCCGTTGGTATTCGTAGGACTATTGTTGTTGATGTTGCCATTGTTATTGACGTTACGAACGTTAGACGTTATAACAGCTTTACACCCATATGCACCACACCTTGCCATATTATCGGCAAGGTGTGACTGCTTTGTTTATGTTTTATTGGTTATTTATACCTTTGGCTCATTGCAAGGTGTATGGTGACTGGGCAGTACCTTCACCTCCTGTGAAGGTTAGGCCTGAAGTCCCTGACTTCAGATGGATAACTGCACGCACGCCGTTCGCAAGCGTCGGACTTTTGTAGCTGAGGACGCCAGTGTTGTACACGACACGAACGATAGACGAACTATAACGATTCATTAGCCAATAATAATTAAATACTGTTGGATTCTCAATGGTGTTAACATCGACAAATGTTTTGGTACTTGATGTTCCTAAATCGATATCATTTCCACTAAACATCTCTCCTATAGTTGGTAAGCCTACACTTGCTTGTAATGTCTCATCTTGGACATCTTTATAATTTTGTCCTATTCCTTCTACAAATGGATAATCGCCAATATAAAATGCTTTGTTTCCTGTATAACGATAATCACTTGATATATTGTTAGCAAAATTATTCAATGGCGTATATATTGTATGACTTGTTGTTATTGTTTCATTACTTCCATATCGACTAGTTGTTGGAAGTAATCCATTTAGTACTACTTTAATACTATCACTATCTTTACTTACTACTCTAAATGTACATTTATTATCATCACCACAAGCTTTATCACTTCCACTATATGGAACATTGATATATTCTCCTACTTGCACATCACTTGTATTTGTGGCCTTAGCTGCTGTTTTATAATTCGATATTAGAGTACCGTCCCCTTCGGTGACGGTTATATCAGAAATCTTGATAACTGCACGGACGCCGAGCGTAATCATCGGAGTGTCATAGCTGAGGGAGCCATTGTAGTGCACACGACGAACGAAAGACGAACTATAACGATTTCCTAACCAGAAATAATCCTTTATATCTAAATAAGAATTTTGTCCTCCTGCTCTAGTATATTGGGCTTCATCTAATAATCCTACTTTCTGACTTGTTGTTATTTCATCGACATCAGTATATATTCCTACATTAAATGTATTTTCAATAATTTTATTTTGAATACTACTATCTAAACTATTATAAAAATATTCATTTAGCCAATTGTTGATATAACTACTTTTATATTCTTCTTGCGTTTCCCATACTGCACTTGCTGGTTGAATAGAAACTAATGGTTGCTGACTAATTAAAGTCAAAGTTCTTTTCGCCACATCAAACTCTACTATTCGCCAATGATGTCCACCATACCATAAATGATTATTACTTACTTCTTCATTTGTACCTTTATAATAATAAATATCTGAATTAGTAGTATCTCTTACTAAACCAGTTGTTCCCCCTTCATATCGGTTGAGCAAAATATCAATTAAATTAGGTACCTCTTCCTGAACATTATTAGAATTATTTAACTCATTCATAACATCATTTTTAAGTTTATCTAAAATTAATTTACGACTACCTAATACTGTTAAAACAGCAAATATCAACACTAAAAACAAGATTAAAATTGAATAAATAATACCACTTAAAGCAAATCCTTTATTATTTAATTTCAATTTAAACACCCTCTTTACTATAAAAAGTATATCAAAATTTAACAATAAAAGCAATAAAAAACAGTTTTTAAAAATACAAAAACTGTTTTCAAACATAATACTTATAAGTTTAAAAATGAAACTTCATCGGTACATAAAGTAGTCTGTGTTTGGATATATCCATAATTATTATTTACTAATATTTATTTTTTATGCATTTCTATTTGATAGTAACGGTTATTAATAGCAATCCCCAAAACAATGATATAAGATATTAAATAAATCAAAAACATTAATATCGCTATATTAGCTAAACTTCCATAGATTATGTTATAGTTAGCAATATTAGTAACATAAAATGAATAAATACCAGTTACTAACAAAATAGCAAAAGTAGCAAATAAAGCGCCATAATTAACATATTTACTTTTAATTTTATCTAACGCTAAAGTATATATTATTTTAATAACAATAAAAACCACAATAAATGATAAAAATAATTTGATCATTGTAATAATAATATAATTGTTAGCAATAAACTTACCTAATTCACCAAATGATAATAATTTAGTTAAAATAAAGCTACCAAAAGCTAAAACGATCAAAATAACAACAAATAAAATTACTAACCAAATTGTCATAAAAATAGATTTTACTTTACGATAGACATAATTTTTATTTTCTGTTTTATACAAAATATTAGAAGCGATAATAATACTATCAGGTCCATTACTAGCTACAAAAAAACCGACAATAACGAAAATAATATTAGTTATACTAAGACCACTGTGGAAGAAAGGAGTTATAATTTCCATAACTTCCTTAGGAACAATGTTGCTAACAAAGTCGACAACAGAACTAGTTGATAATGATAAGGTTGATGCAATCATACCAAACAAACTGATAATAGGAGCCAAAGATAAAACTAAGAAAAAGGCTAAGTTACCAGGTAATATTAACATCTCTGGTAATCTTAGCACGTGCCATAAATCAAGAATAAATTTTTTTATTTTTTTCATTCTTTAGTAATTTCTTCTTTATTATTACGCATATCTAATGTAGCTTCGTTTATGGCATCATCAATAGTTTTAATAGCATCATTTATCATACTATAACCAATTGCACATCCAAAACCATGTTTCAACTCTTTTAGTTCTTTTCCTAATTTTCGCATATAAGTGATAACTTGTTTTTCTTCATAGCCAACTAAATAAATTAAAAATTCATTACCATTTGTTCTAATAATTTCGCTATTTTCCATTTGATTTAAAATTAAAATATTAGCAGCTTGCTTGATAACATCATCACCTTCTGCGTGACCATAATTATCGTTAATATAAGCAACATTGTTTAAATCAACAATGATAATGGTTTGAGGATAAACATCACTGCTATCCCATTTTTCGATTGAAGCATTTAAATAATTACGATTTTTCAATGATGTTAAAGCATCAATATATCTTAATTTATCTTCTTTAGATAGATTTAAAGATTTTTTCTTTGGTTTCAATTTTATTATTGCTAAAACAATTAATAATATACCAACTATACCACCTAAAATAACAGCAAAATTCTTTAAAATAATCGGTGCCTTATTTACTAATAATAATTCAGCTAAACCAGGAGTTATAAAATTAGAACTATCATTAAATCTAATATAAAAATCAAAAAACTCATTAAAGATAGCATTATCTTGAATATCTCTTATTACAAAAGAATAATCTTGATTAGTAAATTGATAACTGATCATATAATCTTGTAGATCTTCTAAATAAAAATTGTAATTATAAAGATCTAGTGCAATAATACTATCATCATTTATATTACTCATTAATTCTTGAATATTAGCAAATGTTTTAACTGTAATACCATTATCAGTAAAATATTTAGCTAAAGCACTATTTTCTAGACAAAAGACATCACCCAATGATTTAATCGAATTAATAATTAAATTATTAGAAGCGTGTTTTAGAATAACAAAACTGTTGTTATAAACAGAAACTGTATTATAAACATCTAAAGCATAATCAGTTTTAGCATTAATGCCATAAAATAAATCAATTTGATTAGTATTAAAAGCATTAAGTAAATCTGATATATTATTGTATTGTTTATAACTTATTTCAGCATCGGTTAATTTAGAAAAGCTAGAAAGTAATTGATAATTAATACCAGAAAGACGATTATCTAAAATTGTATCATAAGGCGCATTTTCAACAAAACCATAAATATATCTCTTACTTCTAAATTTAACAGCTTCAGAATCATTTATATTTTTAAAACTAAAATAATTTTTAGATAAATATTTATTATAAGAATCTTCATAATTAAGACTTGACCATTTATTATAATATTTAGTTAAAATAGTGTTTAATTTCTCTTCTGAGCCAAGTGATAGTACAAACGACAATTTATAATCACTAATATTATAAGCAATATTATAATTATTATCGATCAATTGTTTTAAATTGGTCGTCTTTAGTAAAACAATACCATCTAACTCTGTTTCATCTTTGTTAAATTCAGCAATTAACTCATCTTCATTATTAAATGTCTTATAAAGAATTCCCGAATTAGGCAAATAATTATTAACATTATTTAAGTTTTCATTTAAAACACCAATGGTTAGGCCATTTAAATCTTCCCTATTTAAACGAATTTTTTCTTTAGTAACGATAACATAATTATCATCATAAATTACAATATCATCATCTTCTTTTTGATTAACTAATTTAAAAGCATAATCTGATTTTACCTCATCACCTAGTTTATAAGAAACTTTATTAAATGATAAATTAGTCTCTTCATTTAAAGAGTTTAGAAAATCAATAATAATTCCTTCGCCGTTATAACTTAAAATCGGAATATTGTCGATAATTGACATATCGATAACATTGTTTTTATTATTTTCTATCCATTGTTTTTCAAACAAATTTAAAGTAGTTACTTTATCTTCTTTTGTTAAAAAATAATAGACAAAAAAGCCGATGGCAAGAATTAAAATAACTAAAATCGTTCCTATTATAAACTTTTTATTCTTCATCTTCTTCACCATCTTCCACTATATTATCTATCCATGAAAACTCTGAAGAATTCTTTGAATGATAACCGATAGCAGGATAAGAACTATTAGCATCACTTGGATCATCTAAAAATATTTCAATATCGTAAAAAGCGACCACTTTAGTACTTAAAGTATTAATGATCATATCACCTATTTTTTGAGCTTCTTCTAGTTTAGTGTCGCTTTTAACATCGATAAAAAACTTCATCGTTGCTACGTTAGTCTCATATCTAACATCTGTTACTAAACCTGTATCATTAATATCATTCTTAATTTGTTCAATAACAGCATTGTCAATTTCTGGTGCATTTTCTAAGCGATCACCATAAACACTTTCGCTATTACTTGGATAAAACATCCGGTAAATTGCAAAAAAGGCTAAAAGTAATAAAATTAAACATATTAGAGTTACAATCAAAGCGGTTTTATGTTTTTTTATAAATTCCATATCTTCACTCCTAACAAAAATATTATACTATAATTTATTATTTAAATCAATATTTGGATAATTCTCTAATTAAAGCTTCATTAGCCAAATTAGGATTAATTTGTCCTTTACTTTCCTTCATTATCTGCCCCATCAAATATTTAATAGCTCGATCCTTACCATCTTTAAAATCCTTAACTGAATCAGGATTGTTTTTTATTACTTTAGTAACAATATCTAAAATTAAACTGTCATCGCTAATTTGTTCTAAATTATTTTCTTTTACAATTTCTAAAACATCTTTTTCATCTTCCAAAATAATATTGATGATTTCCTTAGCTTGTTTACTAGAGATAGTCTTTTTATCTAACAAGTTAACTAACTTAATAAAATTATTTTTAGTTAATTTAGTATCTTCTATTTTAATAATATTTTTGTTCAAATAAGATAAAATATCACCAGTTAATAAATTAGAGGCGATAACCGGATTAACATCTTCAATAACTTCTTCTAAAAAATTACAAATATTGCGATTAGCAATAATTGTTTTAATATTATTACTATTAATACCTAAGGAAACATATTTATTTTTAAGCTCATCAGTTAAAACCGGCATATTATCAGAAATATTTTTTAACCATTCATCATCGATATAAATAAAAGGAATATCCGGTTCTGGAAAATAACGGTAATCATTACCGGTTTCTTTATAACGCATCAAAATAGTTGTTTTCGTTTTATCATCAAATCTTCTTGTTTGAGGAACTATTTTTCCACCTTTTTTTATCAATTCTTCTTGTCGTTTTATTTCATAATCAATAGCTAGACCAACATTAGAAATCGAACCAATATTTTTAACTTCACATTTAGTGCCTAACTTATCACTATCACTAACTGAAACATTGACATCACAACGCATACTTCCTTCTTCGATTTTAACGTCACTAATTCCTAAATATAATAATGTTTCCCTTAATTTTTCTAGATATTCCATTGCTTCAGCACCACTTTCAATACAAGGTTTAGTAACAATTTCAATCAAAGGTACACCAGAACGGTTAAAGTTAAGTAAAGTATCTGTAGTATGAATACTTTTGCAAGTATCCTCTTCGATATGCATTCTTTCTAAATATATTTTTTTATTACTTACCTCAACATAGCCATCATAACCAATCGGTGTATCTTGTTGAGTAATTTGATAACCTTTAGGTAAATCAGGGTAAAAATAATTTTTTCGATCAAAATGCATTAGACGATTAATTTTAAAATTCAAAGCTAAACAAGCTTTTAAAGCCATGTCGATAACACCTTTGTTGACCCTTGGTAAAACTCCTGGATGACCCAAATCAATAACATTAATATTAGAGTTTACCTCATCATTAAAATTATTTTTACTTAAAGAAAAAGCTTTAGCCATACTCTTTAACTCAACATGAACTTCTATACCAATTGTCGGTTTCATTATTCTACCTCCTTTGGTTCAGTATTTAAATTAAGTTTTTTTTCGATAAAACTAGCTAACTGATAAATCTTATCTTCTTCAAAATAATTACCAATAATATGCATACCTATCGGTAAATTATTTTTAAAACCGATCGGTAAACTTAAAGCAGGAAGTCCTGCCATATTAACGGGAATTGTTAATAAATCATCATAAAAACTTTTCAAAGCATCATCTTGTTTAGTTCCTAATTTATAAGCTACATCAGTATTAGTAGGTCCTATAATTAAATCATATTTTTCTAAAACATCTTTAAAACTATCGGTCATCGCTTTTCTTACTTTTAAGGCTTTATAATAATAATTTTGAGCGTTTTCTCCGCTTAAGATATAAGAACCGATCATAATCCTTCTTTTTACCTCACTACCAAAACCCTCGGTACGAGTGTTTTTATATAAATCATCAATATTTTGATAATTATCAATTTTAAGACCATATCTTACCCCATCATAGCGCGCTAAATTACTGCTTGCCTCTCCTAAAGCGATAACTTGATATAAAGGAATCGCATACTCTAAATAATCAATATCAATATAATCAACTGTGCAACCATTTTCTTTTAACAACGTAATTATCTTAGAAACATTTTGTCTAATTTCACTATCAATTACTTCACTCATATAATAATTAGGTACTGCTATTTTTAAATCCTTAATATTTTTACCAATTAAAGCAGTAAAATCAGGAACGACTTCTTTAGAAGAAGTTAAATCATTTTTGTCATAACCACTAATAGCATTTAAAAGTAAAGCGTTTTCATAAACATTTCGTGTAATAGGTCCTACTTGATCCAAACTAGAAGCAAAAGCGATAACACCATATCTTGATACTCTACCGTAAGTTGGTTTAAGACCAACTAAGCCACAAAAACTAGCTGGTTGTCTAATTGAACCGCCAGTATCAGTTCCCAAAGAAAACGGTGTAATCCTAGCAGCAACACAAGAAGCACTACCGGAAGAAGATCCCCCGGGAATTACTTCCTTGTTCCAAGGATTTAAGGTGTTTTTAAAATAACTAGTTTCACCAGTTGATCCCATCGCAAACTCATCCATATTAGTCTTACCGATAATAATCATATTTTTTTCATTAATTTTTTTGATAACTGTTGCATCATAAATCGGAATAAAATCATCTAAAATATGACTAGCCGCCGTCGTTTTTAAATTTTTAGTTAAAATGTTATCTTTAATAGCAATAGGAAGACCAAAAAGTAAATTATCAACTTCTTTATTTTCTAAATCAAGAGCTTTCTTGATAGCATTCTCTTTATTTAAAGTTATAAAGCAATTTAAATTTGTTTTTTCAATTCTCTCAAACGCTTCGTTAACCAAATCAATTGGTTTAATTTCTTTCGCTTTTAATTTTTCGTTAATCGTTTTTATATCTAAATCTAAATATCTCATTCTATCACCTTTGGAACTATTATATAATCACCTTTAACTCTTTTAGCATTTTTAAATGCCTCTTCCTTACTAATATGATTTTCCGGATTATCTTCGCTATAAACATTTTGATTAAAAGAAGGGCTAATCATTATTTCAGTAGTTTGAATTTCAACATTCAATATTTTATCTATTTCCGTCAAAATATCTGTCAATTGTTGTTGATATTTTTTCATTTCATTTTCTTCAACTTTTAATTTAGCTAAATCAGCAATATGATTTACTTGTTCTTCACTTATCATTTTCATTCCTCCAATATATAAGTTTCTATTTTAGTCTCACCGCGCACTTTAAAAGAAAATGCTTTAGTTATTCCATTACTTTTTAAATACACTTTAACATTAACACCATCAAAATTATTTAAATTTTTAGTTATAATATTAGTAATATTTAAAATCTCCGATCTTTTAAAATAATTTTTATTGATAATCAAAGTTAATTCATTAAGAACAGTATCTTTATAAAGACCATAGGCATTAACATAAACATTAAAATCAGTCAAACTATTTTTGATGGCGAGAATATTATTATAAGTGTTTATATCACTACTCATCACATTATTACTATCTAAGACTTGATAATTATAATTAACATATTTTAATTTTATACTATCACTAGTAGTTGCTCCTAAGTATTTAAAACTACCTTTAAAATCATCTTCCAAATAAATACCAATGACAATATTGACATTTTTTAACTCTTCTTTAGTTCTCATATACTTAACTAAAGAGTTAGCTTTTTGTAGCGCATAATCTAAAACTACCTTTTCATCGATGATTTTATATTTATTTTCTTCATAATATTGTTTATTATCGACGATAATAGCTAAAGAAACACCTTTTAAAACATTATTAGTAGCTAGGTAATTTTGTTCATAAATTGAGGTGATGTAACTAGGTTTTATTTTAACACCAGCAACAACAATTTCATCGGTTTGATTATACTCATCTAACAATTTTTTAATTTCTTCACTAGTTAAAAATTGACCTTCTTGATATAATGAATTATTAGTTTTAAAATATTCATCAGATAAAGTCATTAACATCTTTTCAACCAATTCACGATCATAATCTCTAATACTATAATTGCCAACTCCCTCTTGATAAGGAGTAGCAACTTGATAATAAGTATCATCATAACTTATTTCGATGATATCTTCTTCTTTGTTACATCCAACTAATAATAGTAAAATTAAAATAACAAATACTTTTTTCATAAACACCACTATTTAATTATATCATATGTATCTTTAAAATATCTTATTTATAACTAAAATAATAAAAAACTGTCGATATTTTATCAACAATTTTATTTTATAATGTCAATTTTAGCCTTTTAGCTACTTCACTTTGTTTTTCTTCCTCAAATGCTTTTTGTAAATCAACTATTTTACCAGCATTAATAGCATCATACTTAAGTTTATAAGAAACTTTAGATATTAGCTTATCGATTGCTCTATTTAAAAGTTCTTTATTATTTATTTCCACTCTTTTTTTTATATCTAAATTTTCTTTTTCAAAATAAAGACTATGTATATAATTCATTTGTTTGATTCTATTTAAAATAATAGCATCTGCTCCTAATATACATATAATTGCTGTTAAACAAATAAAAACGAAAGGAATAGATAAAGTCATAAAATTAAGAAGTAGAAAACATAAAGTGACAATAAATGTCAATAATTTATTTTTTTTAAATCTTTTAACTTTTTCTTTCTTTTTAACATCGATATTATCTATATCACTTTGAATTGATTTAATAACATCATCTTGTTTTTCGCTTACATATTCGCGAAGCGCTAGTAAATCATGCAATAACTCTTCATTACTATCGTAACTAATGACTAAATTTTCTTCATCATTTTTTAAGTTTATTTGCAACAATCTACTTACTACATTTACGCTAAAAGAATCTATATTTTTGATATCAGTGTTATCGATTAATTTACTTAATCTACCTGATAAATTATGCACTATATCACCTCGGACAAGATAACATTATAGCATAAATGTATTAGAATATCAAATTGAAATTTTATCAATATAATTATTTATTTCGTCAAGTTGAAATCCTTTATTATATAACTTTGTTTTTAATTTATAAATTAAAGTTTCTCCTTGATATTTTTTACTTAAATTACGATAAATTTTATCTGCTTCTTTATTAATATCTTGATCAATATTAATATTTTCTAATTTTTCTAAAATAAGAGTTTTATCATAGCCTAAATTAACTAACTCACTTAATATTTTATACTTTAATTTATAACCAGAATATTTAGTGTTTTTCACTCGTTTAGCAATCATTTTAGTCAATTTATCACTTATTATACCATCATCAATTTTATTTAATTCACTTAAAATAAGCTCTTCTTTTATATTGTGTTCTAATAAACTTTTATATATCTTATTAGGTCCTTCATTAGATAAATTAATTTTATCAGCAATATAAGCTTTAACAAAATTTGTATCATTAATTAAGTTTATCTGTTTTAATTTATTAATTATTTTTTCTTTATCGGCATTATTAGGGTTGTTTTTATCGATATAACTATTAATTTCTTTTTCACTTCTTAATTTTTTAGTAATATAATTAACTGTCTTATAATAAATATCGTAATAATTATTATCAATAGTTATCTTGTTTAGTAAATCATTATCGATTCCTTTTTTATAAAGTAAACCATAATTAATAATAACATCATCATAAGTTTTAATTTCATCGCCATTTTCTAGTAATATTTTATACTTTTTACCAACCTTTTTAATTTTTTCTATGTTCATAATTACACCTCTAATTATTTTTAAGTCTATCATGTTAGTAACTAAATTGCAACTAAAAAATCGCGATTCTTAGATTTTATTTAAGATAATGCTATCTTATTTGATTGTTAAAATCACTATTACATTTGTCGTTTGTATCAATTATGTGAAATCAACAAAATCAAAAAAGGAATGGTTTAAACCATTCTATTTTAAAGCTTCTAATAATTCGGCTTTTTTCATTGTTGAATAACCTTCAATATTTTTTTCTTTAGCTAATTCTTTTAATTCAGCCACTGTTTTACTACTTAGATCAGTTTTTCCTTCTTTAACTGTTTTTTTTGTTTCTTTAGCTACTTTTCCATCTAAAGCATCTTTAGCTAATTTAACCAAATCTTTAAAAGCTTGTGGATTGTCAATAGCAATTTCACTTAACATTTTACGATTAATTGTGATTTCAGCTTTATTTAATCCATTAATAAATTTTGAATAACTAATATCATTTTGTCTACAAGCAGCATTGATTCTTGTAATCCATAATTTACGGAAATCTCTTTTATTTTGTCTTCTATCTCTATAAGCATATTTACCTGAGTGCATTACTTGTTCATGAGCTGTACGATATAATCTATGTTTACTACCAAAATATCCTTTGGCTTGCTTCATAACTTTTTTGTGTCTTGCACGATTTATTGTTCCACCTTTAACTCTTGCCATACAATTACCTCCTTATATTAAATCCTTAATTCTTCTATAATCACTATTACTTAAAACTGAAGCACTTCTACCAGCACGATTGCTAGCAGCATTTTTCTTTCCTGTGTTATGTCTTGTTCCAGGATGACCAATTTTAATGCTTCCACCTGGTCTTACTTTACAAACTTTACTTGTACCTTTATGAGTTTTCATTTTTGGCATATACAAATTCCTCCTATTTTTCTTTTTTTGGTCCTAAAATCATCGACATTATACGTCCTTCTAATTTAGGTTGTTGTTCAATAATCGCTACACTTTCTTGGGCATTAGCAAAGCGAATTAAAACATCCTTACCTAATTCTGGATGAGCCATTTCTCTTCCTTTGAAACGAACAGTTGCCTTAACCTTATGTCCTTTTTCCAAATACTTCGCACTATTTTTTACTCTCGTATCAAAATCATGAACATCAATAGTTACTGACAAACGATACTCTTTCATTTCTAAATTAGCTTCACGTTGTTTCTTTAAATTTTCTTTCGTTCTTTTTTTATTTTCATATTTGAACTTATTATAATCCATTATCTTACAAACTGGCGGATTACCATTAGGATTAATTAAAACTAAATCAAACCCCGCATAATTAGCTAAAGTAAGTGCATCTTTAATTCCTTTTGTTCCTAATTGTTCCCCATTGGGACCAATAACCATTACCTCTTTTGCTCTAATTTGATCATTAATCAATGATTCCTTTGATTTACTTGCGATAATTGACACCTCCAACAATAAAAAAGTAGATACGAAAGTATCCACCCGTAAAAGCAATCTTAAAAATGGCTTATAACCCATAGCTATGTGCTATCAGGTGGAGTGTGGATACTCGCTTTCCTTCTTCATTTCCATTTAATTATACCATTTATTATATGTTTGTCAAGCATTTTTTATTAAAATAAACGATTTTATTTCAGTTAATAATAAATTAACAATGACTATTAGGTATTTATTTTCAAATAATTCATGACAATAGTATAGTTTTTAAAATAAATTTTAAAAACAAAGATATAAGCTTAGTCAACTCTTTAAAATGTTCATAACATAAAGTGAAAGGAGAAAAAATTTATGAATGAAGAAGTCAAAGAAATTTTAAATAATGATTGTGGCAATAGTTGTTTATGTGAAGTTATTCAATGTTTAGTAGAATGTAAAGTTGGACCTACTGGAGCCACTGGGGCAACTGGGGCAACCGGTCCTCAAGGTAGAACTGGTGATTCAGGAGCTAATGGAGCTACAGGTCCTACCGGACCAACGGGACCAAGAGGAGCTACTGGACCTACTGGACCTGCTGGAGCTACTGGAGCAACTGGACCTACCGGACCTGCTGGAGCTACTGGAGCAACCGGAGCTACTGGGGCTACTGGACCTACTGGGGCTACTGGACCTACTGGACCTGCTGGAGCTAACTTAGATAGTTACGCTATGGTACATGATGAAACTAATTCCACTGTTCCAATGCAAAACCCTATTTTATTCCAAACAACTAACATTTCTAATAAAATTACATATAATCCTGCCACTGGTGATTTCTCAATTCCAGAACCTGGAATATATATAATTCATTGGTGGGTAAATGTTAGAAGTCACAAAAACGACGGTTTTGATTGCGAAGAGAGAGCTTTAGGAATTGAATTCCATCAATTTTGGCCTAATGACGTTTTAATTGCACACTCTTCTACTCACAATAAACTTTCTTGTTGTGAAACAGGAACAATTAGTGGTAATGCTATTTTCGAAGCTCTTCCTGGAGCAAGCTACAGATTCATTAACACCTCTGCAGTTGATTTTGAATTAGTACCAAACGATTTATATTCTGCTTGTGTTTCTGTTACAAAAATCAATTAAAAAAATATGGATTTTTCCATATTTTTTATTTGCAATATTTTTTTAAGGAAATAACCCCAGCTATAATCTCTAAAACATTACCGATAATTCCTATAAATGCTCCTATTTTAAAATTATAATAAATCCATAAAATAGCTGCTAGAATATAAATAATTCTAGCTATTTTCAAATCTTTTTGCCAAAAAGAATAAGCATAAAGTAAAGTTATAATAACGGGAATAATGCTTAAAACACCATCTAATGTTAAAAAACCTAAAATCAAAATTAAAAAACTAAAAATAATCAAAATAAATTCAGGCATTTCCTTTTCTTTTTTAGCAAATAAATAGTAAACTAATAATCTAATAAAGGATAAAAAATTCATGCTAGCTGCACTAAAAGCTCCTAATAAACTGTACTCAATTCCATAAATAGCATTGGCTACGACCTGAGATAATAAAATATCTTTCTTATTCTTTAATAAAATACTAAATACCCAAAGAATAATAGCTAAAACACCCATTATTTGCGCTAATACATACATAATAACAACATCCCTATAAAAGCATTATATCATATTTTATCTTTGATACCTAGAAATATTTAATACAATACCAATACTACATAAAGTAATCAATAAAGATGAACCACCATATGATAAAAATGGTAAGGTTACACCAGTTACTGGTATTAATCCAACTACGACCATTAAATTAAGACAAGCTTGAAATCCGATTTGAAAAATAATGCCAAACGATAAATATTTGCCAAACAAATCATCACAATTTCGTGAAACTTTAAATCCAGTATAACAGATTGTTATAAACAACATCACAATAATCGCACAACCTAAAAAGCCTAATTCTTCACTAATAATTGAAAAAATAAAATCGGTTTGAGGTTCTGGCAAAAAGAAATGTTTTTGACGCGAATTACCAATACCAAAACCAAATAATCCTCCTGGTCCTATTGCATATAAACTTTGAATAATTTGAAAACCACTACCTAAAGGATCACTCCAAGGATTTAAAAATGATAAAATTCGACTAAGTCGATAAGGGGCAGCTAAAATAAGTCCTACTATACCTATTACACCAACTAAACCTAATCTAATAAAATATTTAAAATTAACGCCACCGACAAATAACAACCCAATTATTGACATAACAATAATTGTTCCTGTCCCAAAATCTGGTTGCAACATAATTAACCCAAATATTAAAATCAATAATCCTAAAATCGGTAAAATTCCTTTAAAGTTTTTAGTAGCTTTTTCATTATGAGATAAATATTTAGAAACAAAAATAATAAGTCCTAACTTAGTAAATTCACTAGGTTGAATTCCAAATGAACCTATACCGAACCAACTACGACTACCATTTCTAACTGTCCCAACCCCTGGAATTAAAACTAAAACTAACAAAATAAGACAAATTAATAAAATCAAATTAGACTTTTTTAAGTATATTTTATAATCAATTTTGCTAATTACGATCATTAATATTAATCCAACTATAAAAAACAAGCCTTGATTTTTGACATATTTTAAAGCATCGTTATATTTATATTCTGCCCAAATATAAGAGGATGAATAAATCATTAAAACACCAAAAATACTTATTACTATTACACTTATTAATAAAGTCCAATCAATTTTTTTCATGATATCCCTCTATTAAATTTATGTAAAAAGGACTAATATTAGAATTATTTTAAATTACTATTTTGATTAAAGCGATTACCAATATCTACTAATTTAGAAGCAATATTATTTATCCTTATTTGATTAAATAAGCCTTTTGTTTTTTGTAATTGCATCATTTTATATAAAAGATTGACTAATAAATTGTAACTATCATCACCAGCAATACTATTAAACCAATTTTCAATATCATCAATATTTCCTTCAATTCTTAAATTTTCTAAAGTTAATAAAAAAGTTTTATTATTCAATAATTCTTGACAATAATGTTTCATCACAAAATAAGCTGGTGATATATAATTATCGTCAATACTACCACTTACTGCTTCAATTGTATTCTGAATTCTAATATCATCAATATTTAAATCTTTTAATTGTTTAATAATATCAATAATCACTTCAGTCTGTTTACAATTAATTATTTCTTCTAAAACATAAGTATTTTCCCTCTTTAATAAATTTAAAGTTTTTTTATCATAAATTGCCTTAGTCAAACCAGTTCTTAAATAAAAAGTATTTTCTTCAAAAACTACCTCATTTTGATAAGAATTAATAGCATGATTTAATTCATGAATTAAATTGTCGATTAAATTTAAAAACGGAATATTATTATATCTATTTAAATAAATAGCTTTTTTTGTTTTAATACCATTTTCGAAATATGGATAACTAACATATAAAGCTTGAATTTTTGGATCTTCCTTGCCAGTTATAATAATAGGTACTTGATCCAAACACTCTAAAATAAAATGTTCTTTTTTAATACCATATTTAATTACAAAAGCTGGTACAATAACATATAATAAATGTTTAATATTGTCAGGATATTTATATTTTTTACTTATTAAATCTATAAAAGGAATATATTTTGTGATTGCTCTTTTCATATCTTCAGTATACATATTACTTCACCAATTATATTTTATCCAAAAAATAGAAAAAAAACAACTTTTTAAAAGTTGTAATTTATAATTATTGCAATTCATATGGTGATTCGGCAGTACCATTTCCTCCTGTGAAAGTTAGGGCTGAAGTTCCTGACTTCAGATAGATAACTGGACGACAGCCGTACGCAGTCTCCAAAGGGTCGCTGCCTAGGACATCATAGTAAACGTAGCGAACAAGAGACGAACTATAACGATTTCCTAACCAAAAATAATCTTTTATATCTAAATATGAATTAGTTCCACCTGCTCTTGCATATTGGTCTTCATCTAATAACCCAACCTTCCCAGTTGTTGTTATTTCATCTACATCAGTATATATTCCTACATTAAATGTATTATCTAATATATTATTTTGAATACTACTATCTAAACTATTATAAAAATATTCATTCAACCAATTATTGATATAACTTGTTTCGTATTCTTCTTCTGTATCCCATACTGTACTTGCTGGATGAATTGCTGTTAATGGTTGTTGAGATACAAGAAGTAAAGTATTATTTGTAGTATCTATTTTCATTACTCGCCAATGATGTCCTCCATACCATAAATGGTTATTGGTTACAACATCATTTCCACCTACATAATAATAGATATTGCTATTTGTTTTATCTTGCACTAACCCTACTGTGGCTCCTTCTTGATATTGATTTAGGAGTTTAGTAATTGATGCATCGGGATTTCTAGGACAAATTTCGTCATCAATTCCAAAATTTCCATCACTACATAATGTAAATGTATGAGTATTACTCTTTACTTTTAATTTGGTTACTTTACCATTTTGATATTCCACTTCTAATACTTCGGCATTTCCTAAGCTTACCATTTGACTGACATCATCAATTGTTACTCCATCATCATCTGTACAATATCTGTACTTCCATCTAATTGATTTTTCATTGCTGAGGTTGCACAATAATTATTAATGCCACTTAATATCATACTTGCTTCTGATTTGCCCGCACTCTTTCTTGCATCATCAATGACATTTAAGATAATTGGTGTGGCTATCAAAGCTATTATAGCTAATATTATAATAACTGCTAATAATTCTATTAACGTAAATCATTTTTTCTTCATAAACATTCTCCTCACTTCTATTATGTCTTATCTTTATATTGTCTATTCTATAATTTTATTTTAACTTATATTAGATTATAAGGCAATTATCTTTTTTAATAATATGTGACATTTTTGATGTGAGGTAATTTTTTTATTTTTAAATTAAACAAATAACAATTTAATCTATAAAGGTTTTTGCCCCCCCATGTGTGCTATTTGCTAATACGGGTGTTACCTTTTTTTCTAACATCTTACTGCACCTACTTTCTATTAATAATTATATATTATTTATCAAATTAAAACAAGATTTACTAAAAAAGAAGACTATAATCTTCTAATAACTTATATTAAAACACCAAAAGTTAAAGCTAATAATGAAGCAATTAAGCCGACAATCCAAAATAATTTAACAATATCACTTTCATGCCATCCTTTTTTTTCAAAGGAATGATGAATTGGTGTCATTAAAAACAATCTTTTTTTAGTAAATTTATAATATACTCTTTGAATAATACAAGTTAAAGTTTCTATCACAAAAACTATCCCAATTAAAACTAATAGCAATTCATGTCTTGTAATTATCGCAATACTACCTAAAGTAGCTCCTAAAGCAAGACTTCCAGTATCACCCATAAATATTTTAGCTGGATTAACATTAAATACCAAAAATCCCAATAATCCACCTACTAAAGCAAAACAGAATAAAGCAATACTTTCATAACCTTCTAACCAACCAGTATTATATGAAATTATTCCGAATGTCAAAAAAGCGATTAAAGATAACCCACCAGCTAAACCATCCAAGCCATCAGTTAAATTAACAGCATTACTAGAGGCAACTAAAACAAATAAAATAAATAAACCATATAACCAACCAATATCTAATCTTAAATTTAAAGAATGAATCCATAACAGTGGCTCATTACCAGCTTTCATAAATAAGTAAAAAATGATAACAGCAATAAATAATTGCAATAAAAACTTTGTTGTTTCACTAAGACCCGCATTATTTCTTTTTTTTATAATTAAATAATCATCAACAAAACCAATTAAGCTATAACTAATGAAAGTAAATAATACAATTATCAAGCTATAATTTAATTTTATATAACCAAAAAGTATTAAAAGAATAATAATAATTAAAACAGGTAAGATAAAAATGATTCCTCCCATGGTAGGTGTACCATTTTTACTTTTATGAGCCTCCTTCAAATACCGATTTAAACTTTGATCTAATTTTTTCTTTCTTAAAATAGGAATTACTATAAATCCGATAATCATAGCTAAAATAAAACTAATCATTACGACAAAAGCAGATTTAGTCAATATTAACAACTTATTCATCTCCTAACATTAATCTAATTACTTCACCTTCAGCTATATAACTACCTTCTTTAGGTGATTGATGAATTACTTTACTACCACTACCACTGAACTCAACTTTGAAATTTTTTAAATTCTCAACAGCTTCTTTCGTATTCATACCGATAACATTACTAACTGTATAATATCTTTTATCGCCATAATTATATTCTTTAATCATGCCATCATATCTTTCCTCTATTTTTAAAGCTGATATAGCTGAATTCATAACATTTTTAGCTATAGGTGCGGCAACTGTTCCCCCATATTGAGTAACACCTTTAGCGTTATCGATAGCGATATAAACTACAATCTCGGGATCATCAGCAGGTAAAAATCCCATAAAAGAAGTTATATAATTTCCAACCATATATTTGCCATCTTTAACCTTTTGTGCTGTTCCAGTTTTACCTCCAACACGATAATTAGATATATAAGCATTTCTACCCGAACCGTTAGCAACGACACTTTCTAAAGCATATCTTACTTTAACACTTGTATTTTCACTAATAACTTTTCTTACTACTTTAGGTTCATTATTAACAATAACACTGTTAGTTTCTGGTTCATTTAAACTCTTAACAATATAAGGAGTATATAAATTCCCCCCATTTATAGCTGCACTAACAGCTGTCACTTGTTGTGAGGTACTCCTCTAAATGATACTTTTTGCCTAAATTATTACTGGATGCTTTTAATATTGTTCCAGTTTTAAAAATAATATCTAATTTTATTTTTTTAGGATTATCTTCATCTTTATTAACAATTATTTTTTCTACTAAAGAATTAAATATATCACTTAAGCATAATTCATCTTCTATAGAATGCTCTAAATTTTCTCTTATACTATTTATTTCTTTTTCAATTAAATATTCATCTAATTTATTATTTTTTAAATTATCTATTTTATCTAAATATTCATTTAACTCTAAATTTAAACTATCTACTTGTTTTTTATAATCAATATTTTCTAAGTATCCATCCATTACAAGTTCTAATAATTTATCTTTTTTATTTTTTATGACTTCGCATTTAGATTCTAAAACCTTTATTTCATTATCACTATTTTTAGACAATAAATAGTTTTTACACTCTTTAATAAGACTATCAAAGATTATTTTTTTATCAAGATATAGTTTAGATATAATACTTTTAAATAATTCATCTAATTCATGTTCAAATACTCTATTATTAGTACAACCTTTTAAACTCTCTTTTCGATAAATCTGACATTCCCATACAGGATTATTTTTTCGTTTACCAGCACTATTCCTATGATAAGTTACATTATGAACACCACAATATATTTTTCCTGAATAAGTATAACGATTATGAAATATTGTTTTATCTTCTATTTTATTTAAATAACTTTTTTGTCTTTTTCTTAATTTGATATTGGCTCTTTCCCATAATTCTTCTGATACAATTGGAGGTACTTTATCATAATCTTTATAAACAACCCAATCATCTTTATCTAATTTCTTTTTCTTTTTAGTTCGATAATCTAATACTTTTGTTTTATTACCACAATAATATCCTTTGTATTTAGGATTTTCAATTATTCTAGTAATAATAGTAGTATCTAATCTTTTACCAGTTTTTGTTTTATAGTTTAATTCATATAAATATTTAGATATTTTAGATAAGCCATCATTTGTATTTGCATATCTATCATAAATTATTTTAATCATTTCCGCTTCTTTTTCATTAATAACTAATTTCCCATTATCTTTTTCATAACCATAAATATTAGAGCATCCTAAAACATTACCATTATCAATACTTCTTTTCATACCAAATGATACTCTTTCTGATAGTTTTCTTACCTCATCTTGGGCAACACTTGCCATAATAGTAAGTCTTAGTTCGGAATCTGGTAATATAGTATTAATATTATCATTTAAAAAATAAACACCTACACCACTAGCGAGTAATTCTTTGGTATATTTAATACTATCTAAGGTACTTCTAGAAAACCTTGATATTTCTTTTGTTAAAATTAAATCAAACTTACCATTTTTAGCATCACTAATCATTTTTAAGAATTCTTCTCGTTTAAAAACTCCAGTACCACTAATACCTTCATCGATATATGAACCTGCAAATTCCCATTTAGGAATCTTATTTATATAATCATTAAAGAAAGTTATTTGATTTTTTAAAGAATTTATTTGTTCATCTTTTTCAGTTGATACACGAGCATAAAAACAAACTCTTAAATTTAATTCTTGAAGTGGTATTCCTTTCATTATATTATTCCTAACTGTATATAGATCCATATATCTTCCCTCCTTATTTAGGCTTTAATTAATTTATTCATAACAAAAGAGTACATTTCTTCATTTATAAATTTATTTCGTTTCAAATATTCAATTAATTTTATTTTAATTTCTATTTCGATAGATTTATTAATTATATTTTCCAATATCTTATCCTCCTTCTTCATTTTATTTAATTAAATAAAAAAAAGAACTTAAGCCCTTAAGTTCTACAAAATATCCGAAAACCTAAGTAGCTAAAAAAGATAAGATATTAAGTTTTCAAATAACAAATTTAATTACTTTGATAATTCATAATTTTTCTAGCAACAATATAACCATCAATATTATCTGGTAATAAATTATTTTGTTCTAAAAACAAGAATAATTCTTTTAAAAAGATAATTTTATCTTCATAAAATAACTTTTCAAAATTAGATAACACATCTTCTATACCTTTTTGATAAAAACGATAAAACAAATTGTAATTATAATTTAGATAACATTTAATATCTTTAATTAAATTATTAGAATATCCAATTAGTAATGGATTAAATATTTCTATATTAGTATCTTCTAAATCAGGATTACAAGTATTTAAACTATTTATTAAATCGTTATCCCAAAAATCTAAAACATAACATATAAATTTTATTTGATTTTTCTTTTCTAAATTATCTAAACTTTCTATTAATTTTTTAACC
>CALVXM010000006.1 GCA_944371305.1 uncultured Bacilli bacterium
CTATAGTCAATATAAAAATTACACACACACGAAAACTTTTAAAAAAAAGTTTACAGAAAAAGAAAATAATTTTAAATATTTTCTAAAATAATTAATTTGGGTTATAATCTTCTAACACATTTATAACTAATTTTTTTAAAGCACTACTAGTTACAGTCGCACTACTTACCGTATCTAAATTATCTAAAGCATTTTGATTATCAACCAGTTGGTTAATATAATCACTATCTAAAACTAATTGATAACGATTAGCGGTTTCATGATGCGAAGTAATTTCGATTGATATAATATGGTCATTTTCAATTTTAACTATTGCTTCTATTTTACCACCATAACCTTTTTGCGTAACAGTATAAACAGTTTGATTATCATTTCTCTCTTTACTAATTATTTCAAAATTTGGATCATTATTCCCATTACCTCTTCTACTAGCCGCAAGACCAATTGTAACTCCAATAATTAAAATCCAAGCAACTATAAACCAAGGAAGAGATTTCATAATGTTAAATCGTGACTGACTGCCAATTTTATCTAATAAAAATACAAATATATTTACAATTAAAATACTATAGGCAACACCTTCAACCCCTATAAATCTAAATATTACAGTAATAATACCCAATAAAATACCTTGTAAAACTTGTCCGATCGGTGTTACACAGCTAGTAACTGGATCGGTTGCCATAAATATCGCCCCAAACATTAATCCACCACTAAGTACATGAAATAAAGGATAATATACGCCTTGATCTAGCAGGCGACCAATTCCAAATGTTATAACAAAAACAGTAGTTATATAAACTAAAGGTATCCGCCATTTAATCGTTTTAGTTACTGATAAATAGATGAAGGCAACTAGACAAAGTAAAGTACTTGTTTCAGCTAAACTACCAGGAATAGTACCTATAAAGAAATTTAATAAACTACCATAAGGTTTTACTAATTCATCATAGCTTCCAATGCCCGATGCCATAGAGGCATTAGTTAAAGGAGTTGGTTTACTAATAGTATCTAATTCATAACTATTAAAATAAGTATTAGTAGTTAATACACTAGAAAACACAATCATGATAAATAAATATCCTACTAAAGCTGGGTTAAAAATATTTTTTCCAAAACCACCAAATATTAGTTTACTAACACTAGCAATTATACTACCAATAACTAGAATATAAATCGGAATGTTAATAGGTAAAATTAAAGCTAAAAATAATCCAGGAAAAAAAGCATAAGCATTTTTGATATAATTTTTTTTTCTAAATATAAGTGCATAAATAGCTTCAACTACAAAAGATGTCAAACTGGCAACAAAAATATTTAATAAAGGATTAAACATCTCAATAAAACTTATTTGATTATGACTATATGGAATATAACCATTTTTATAAATACTAAATATAACAATTGGTATTAAAGCAATTAATAAATGTAGCATTATTTTATTAGTTGAGTTTTTACTTCGAACAAAAGGTCCCACTATTTATCCCCCCTTACTATATTTTTGGCTTCTTTTACTTTTTCTCGCACGAATAACTTAGCAGGACAAATATAAGAACACAAACCACATTCAATACATTTTTCAGGATGAAGATCGATAAGTTTCTTTATATCTTTTTCCTTTTTTATTTTACATTTCATAATTAAAACTGGACTCAATTTAACCGGACATACTTCAACACATTTACCACATTCAATACAATCAGTTGAAATGGTAGGATTATTTTCTAAAGCTAAAACACAGTTCATATTAGCTGAAATAACCAAATCATCAGCTTCAACGCCCATCATCGGTCCACCAGCAACAACAATACTATTTCCTTTAATCCCAAGTTGTTTTAAGATTTCTAAAACAGGTGTACCAACTTTAACTAGAACATTATGTGGTTGGTTTAAATTTTCACCACTAAAAGTAATATATCTTTCCATTAAAGGTTTGTTATATTTTAATGCTTCATATATTGCATAAATAGTTGAAATGTTGTTAACAACAACTCCTTGTTCAATTGGAAGATTATCATAAGATTTTCCAGTAACCTCTTTGATCAATATTCGTTCCCATCCCATTGGATAATTATTAGAAACTACTTTTATTTTTATCTTTAAATAAGTTCCGATAAAATTATCAAAAATTTGTTTTAACTCGACATTTTCTTTCTTAATAGCGATAATAGCTTCGTTTATCTTATTTATTTCCAAAATAGCATCAATTGTTTCTAATAATTCTTCGCATTTTTGCTTTGCTAAAATATAATCGGCAGTTATATAAGGTTCACATTCAACAGCATTAACAATCAACGTTTTGATTTTTTTCGGTTCATATTTTACATAGGTAGGAAAACCTGCTCCCCCCAAACCAATGATACCATTTTCTTTTAATAATTCAATAAATTCATCTTTACTATATTTGTTAATAGATCTTTTTACACTTACTTTTTGTTCGATTTTTTCTTTAAAATCATTTTCGATAACAACACATTTTACTTTTTTACCATTAAAACATGTTTTTTCTTCAAAATCTAGTACTGTTCCACTAACACTAGAGTGGATAGGAATTCTAAAATCACCTTTTCTTTTACCGACAATACTACCTTTATAAACATATTCGCCTTTGTTAGCTAAGATAGTAATATCAGTATCTTCACCACTTACTAAAGGAATATAAACTTTTTTTGGTTTATTATATATTATTAATTCATCATCAGTTAATTTATGTTTATCTATTTTCACTTTCATAATAAAGTCCTTTCTAATTAGAAACCACCATTCTAAGATTAATTATACTAAAATAATTATTAATTTTCAATAAAATAAATAAAAAATTGTACATACTTGTACAATTTTTAAATATCTTGTTCTCCTTTATTTTTAAATTGCAAAATAATCGGTGTCCCTTCAAAGTCAAAAGACTCTCTTATCTTATTTTCTAAATATCTAGCATAAGAAAAGTGTACTAACCCCTTATTATTCACTTGAATATTAAAAGTAGGTGGTTTTATTGCTGCTTGATTACAAAAATATATTTTTAAACGTTTTCCTTTATAAGAAGGCGGTAAGTTCAAATCATAAGCATCCTTAATACAATTATTTATCAAATTAGTCGCAATTTGTTTAGTACTATTTTGATAAACTTTTATAACTTGGGGCATTAAAGTATGAATTCTTTTTCTAGTCAAAGCTGATAAATAAACAATTGGTGCATAAGGCATGAATTGAAAATTATTTCTGATATTTTTGGTAAATTTTCTCATTTGTTCATCTTTGTTATCTACTTTATCCCATTTATTAACCACAATAATGATAGGTTTACCAGCTTCAATAGCATAACCAGCAATATGTTTATCATGCTCGATAATGCCCTCATTGGCATCGATTACTAATAGACACACATCTGAACGATCGATTGCCTTCATACTTCTTAATAAACTATACTTTTCGACCGTTTCATATATTTTACCTTTTTTTCTCATACCAGCAGTATCAATAACAACAAATTTTTCATCGTGATAATTAAATGGTGTATCAATAGCGTCTCTCGTTGTACCAGCAACGTTGCTAACGATTACTCTTTCCTCATTTAAAATAGCATTAACTAAACTACTTTTGCCAACATTTGGTCTTCCGATAATACTAAATTTAATTGCATCATCATCTTCTTCTGTTAATTCACCAAAATCACTAGTTATAGCGGTTAATAATTCATATATACCTTCATTTTGTTCAGCACTTATGTTGATGTAATTATCAAAGCCCAACTCATAAAAATCATAAACATTATCACGAGCTAATTTACTATCAGTCTTATTGATTGCAACAATTATTTTTTTTCCTGATTTTAATAACATGTCCTTAACAACTAAATCGTTAGTTGTTATTCCCTCTTTTCCATCAACGACAAACACAATTACATCAGCTTCAGAAATCGCTATTTCAGCTTGAATTTTTATTTCGTTATTAAAACTTTCATTACTTATATCGATACCACCAGTATCAATTAAATGAAAGTTATAATTTCCAAATTTAACATCACCATAAATACGATCTCGAGTTATACCTGGAACATCGTCGATAATAGCTATTTTAGTACCTACTAAACGATTAAATAACGTACTTTTACCAACATTAGGACGACCAACTAAAGCGACTACAGGTTTTTTCATATTTTCACCTTCTTACCTTGTTTCATTATTTTTTCAACTTTACTGCCATATAAAATATGGCTACATTCTAAAACTTTAGATAAAACATTTTCAGGAACAATGTCCTTAGCTTTTAAATAAATTCTATCTTGCATTTTATAACATATAAAATTATCTAATATTGAATTGTCGATAAATTCATAATTAATCTCATAAAGAAACAAACTATCTTTTAAAACATTTATCTCCATATCGATTTGATTAAAATAATTATAATAATCTAAATCTTCGCTTTCTATCTCAATGATAACTCCATAATTTTTATCATTATAGATATTTATATCATAATATCCATTAACCTCAATATTATATTTATCTTTAATGGTAGTAAAAAGATTTCGAAAATATTTTTCTAACTTTAATTTATTTTCAAAATCTATTTTATTATATTTGTTTAAAAAAACAATAAATTTACCATCATTAATAACTAATCTCATCGAAACCACCTAACATATTTTATGAGATAAGTTTAAAAATGGCATAATTTATATTGTTCTTTCAATTTTTTGATGAATTTCATCTTTACCAATTTTAGTTACGTTACTAAACATCAAAAATTCATCACCGACAACTAAATCTAAATCTTCTAATAATATATTTCTTTGTTGTTGTTGTTTTGTAATAGGAATTTTATCAACCTTAGTAGCAACAATCGTAACTGGTAACTTATAGTATTTCAAAAAATTATACATCATAATATCATCATTTGATAGTTTATGTCTAAAATCAACTAACATAAAAACTTGTTTTAAATTTTTGCGATTGGTTAAATAATCTTCCATCATCAATCCAAACTTTTTTTGCTTTTTCTTATTAACTTCAGCATAACCATAACCGGGAGCATCAACTAAATAAAATTGATCATTAACTAAATAAAAATTAATTGTTTGAGTTTTTCCTGGTGTAGCGGAAGTCCTAGCATAATTTTTACGATTAATTAAAGTATTTATAAAACTACTTTTACCGACGTTTGATCTACCAACAAGTAAAAATTCAGGTTTATTATCAGTTGGGTATTGACTACGTCTAACTGCACTTATTTCAAGATTAACCGAGCTAATTTTCATTAAACCACCTCTTAAACTCCTTAATTATAACATTTCATTATTTTTTTGTCAAAGATGCTCTTTTAAAATCAATCTATTTTAATTTCAAAACATTGTCGATATATTCAATTCCAAATAATACTTTATCAGTTACAAATTTACCAATTCTAGTATCAAAAGCAAATTGATATGAAGGCGTGGATTTGGATTTTGAAACAGCATTAGATGGAATATTATCAAATGGAATAAATTTTAATTTGTCAGTTTGAATTGATTTTAATAATTTTTCAATTCTAAACTTTGTCATATACGGATCTTGTGTTTTAGAGTAATATCCTGGAATAATAACATATTTAAAAAGATTATTTTTACCAAAATCGATAAGATTTAAAATTTGGAGAAAAGTTCCGTTTATTTCAGTCGAAAAATGAGCAATTATTCCTAACTTTTGTTTCTCATCATACAACAGTAACCCAAAACAAGTGGCCAAAGCCTGAACACCAATAATTGGTTTTTCTTGCGTTGAAGCTATTGCATTATCCATATCAGCGATATTTAAAAAAAGTGACATTTCTATTTTTTTGTCCATCTAATCACCTATTTTTATTCCTAAGACACCGTTTTCTTTTTCCTGTTTTAAACTATAAATAGTATACATGCCTTTAACCATATTATCTAACTCACTACCACGATACCCCAAATAAAAAAACAAATCTTTAAAAGTCGGATATTGATATAAGTCAATTACTTTAACCATAATTTTTTCTTCTAAATTGGGTAACTTAGAAAATTCGATAGTATCTCCTACTTTTATTTTCTTTCTTTTATCATCAAATAATCTAAATTCAATTTTTTTGTTACCATTTACTATATCATCAAATGGTTGTTCTAACAATTTCATTTTATGGATCATACAAACACCTCAATTAACATTATAATATTTAATCTAATTTTTGTAAAATTTTTAATAATTAAAAAAACTTCTTTCATTTTATTACCTTCTTAAATTATTTTTTCATACATTGAGTTAAACTATTTTTATTATCAACATATTCATCTATAGCTAAAAGTGTTTTTGATATAAAATTTCTATCTTTTAAATCAATTCCCATACTTAGACAAATATCGTAAACACTTTTATCACAATACTCATGAATATGATTATTTAAATAAACTATATCTTCAAATTTAGAATATTTAAAAGCATAAATAGCTAAAAATGTTCCTAATATGTAACGATAATTTTGTGTCATAAATTCTTCACTTATCAATTGTCCAAGTAGTTTATAATCTTTTTTGATTTTTTCTTTTTGCACTTGTTCAGCTAGAACTAAATTTCTACATAAGTTAGAACATTCTCTTTCAAATGTTTCTTTTTTTATGCTAAAAAAATATTGGTTTAATAATGAAACAGAATTTTCGCTTAGATTACCAAATTTAATAAAAGCTAATAAAATAACTTCATATTGAAAAAAGATAATAGAGTGCTTTTTTACGCTTTTTATCCTGTGAAAATAATCTATTTCCTCACTATTCATCCCTTTTTTTAAAAGATAATCAATAGCATAAAACTCAAAATAAATAGATAAAAATTCTGTAAAATAATAGCGATTTTTTGAATCTTCTTTACCATTTGTGTAATGTATAAATTCATGAATTAATGATATTACATCGTTGTAATTAAATTCTCGGTTAATATTAATAAGTTGTCTTAATTGGTTTTCCTTGTACATACTTATACAATGAGAATCTTCATAAACGTTTTCAAAACTAAAATCTAATTCTCCATTCTTAATTAAATTATCAAAACTTTTTAGATAATTTTTATCAATATTTTGAATTATTTCTCTAGCAAAAAGAAAAACGTCTTCAAATGTTAATTTATTTTGTTTAGTCTTATTATTTAGATTATAACTTTCTAAATGTTTTAAAAATTCATGATTTATTTTAGCAATACCATATATATTATCTAATAAAAAAGTATCATGTTTTTCTAAATATTTACAAATTTCATTTAAATAATAATTCAATTTATTATAAATTTCTTGCATTTTATTACCTTCTTATATAAAAAAAATCCCTTTAATTTAGGACTTTGTTAGCATATTGGTGGAGCTTATCACCCTTTATAAGCACCTGCTCAATATTATACACTAAATCAAGATTTATTTCAACTTGCTTATCTTGAACATTAAACATTACTATTAATTTATCATCATATAAATATATTTTATTTACAAAAATATTTATAAGCATCTTTCTATACTTTATATCATTAACATTTCCATTTTTAATTTCAGTTAAAAAGAATTGAATTTGTTTTTCATTAATATTTATTAAATTTCCTTGTTCTTCAATTATTTCTTTTTCAATAATCTTGTTAACTTCTTCTATTTTCTCAATTTCCAAATAAAGTGATTTTCTAACACTCTCTATATCACATTCTGAAACTGCTTGTATTAAATTATTATGTCTTTTTTGATTATCTTTTAGTTCTTTATTTAATTGTTTTAATTTAGAATTATCTTGTTCTTTATTAATTGATAACATAACTTGTTTAGAAATTTTAATAATATTTTCTTTTGTTAATAATTTTCTTGTTTCAGTAATTATCAAATCTTCAATATAATCTTTTCCTACTTTTTTCTTACTGCATATTTTCTTTATTGCATTTTTACAAGTATAATAATTATACTTTTTGCCAGTATGTGATGTAGAACTAACACCAATCATCATTTCTTTACAATAGCCACAAAATAATTTTGTTGTTAATAAATATTCCGCTTTAGCTCTTGAACGTGCTGGAGCATTTTTATTTTTTTTCATAATTTCTTCTGCTTTCTTAAATGTTTCATCATCAATAATTCTTGGGATAGCATTTGGTGTAATTTTGCCTTTATATATATAACAACCTATATACCTCTTATTCAATAATATTTTTCTAATACTATTCTTATTAAATTCTGTTCCTCTCATAGTCTTATAATTATGAGAATTCAAATATCTAATAATTTCTGCCATAGTTGAACCATTTATGTACATTTCAAATATTTTTTTTACTATTGGTGCCGTACTCTCATCTATTTGATAATGTTTTTCACTATCTATCTTAAATCCTAATGAAACATTATTTCCACCAGTATGTAAAAATTTAGATGCGTTTATTTCCATACCTCGTTTTATTTTTTGTGATAATTCAGCAGAATAATATTCTGCCATACTTTCTAACAATCCTTCAACCAAAATCCCACTTGCATCTTGTGATATATTTTCTCGTGCTGAAAAAACTCTTACCCCATTCTTTTTTAACCTATTTTTATAAGTTGCACTATCATATCTATTTCTAGCAAATCTATCTAATTGATAAACTAATACACCACTAAATTGTTTTTTAGCACTATCTTCAATCATTTTTTTAAATTGAGGTCTATTATCACTAGTACCAGTTAATGCTCTATCTATATATTCACCTATAACATTATAATCATTTCGTTTAGCAAATTCGTAACATTCCTTTAATTGTCCTTCAATAGATTGTTCCGTTTGATTATGTGAACTATATCTTGCATAAATCACAACATTCATTATTCATCACCTTCTTTATTAAATTTATAACATTCTTTTGACAAAATTAAATGAGATTTCAATTCATCTAACAAAACATTATCTACAAGTTTGTTTTCTATAGAAATTTTTTTACAAGGATTAGTAAAATATATTTTATTCAAACCTTCACCTAATTCATTCTCTTTATATATCTTGTTTTTGTTAAACAAAATTGTTTGGGGCTTTTCTATATATGTATTGAAATATTCATTTATTTTAGAAATAATAAATTTTGGTTTTAAACTTTTTTCTTTATTGTGATATTCTTGAAGTTTATTTTTTATTTGTTTAATTTTGTTTTCTTTATCTTTTATACTATATTGTTCTTCATCAATAAAAATATCATTTTCAATTTCTACCAATTCATTTTGTAAATATTCTTCATTTTCAAAATATAATTCATTTTCTAATAAGAAATTAATTGTTTTTAATAATTTTTTTAATTTATCATTTTTCCTTATAGTCCTTAAATTTTCTATCGCCAATTCACTTAACCCTAATTCTTTATTTATTGATATATTAACAGCATCTGAACTTTTAATTTTGCTTTTTCCTAATAAATAATCTACAGATACATTCATTTTTTCTGTCATTTTCATAATATTTTTAAGAGAAATATGTGCTTCAGCATTTATATAACTACTAATACAAGACTCTTTTATATCACATAATTGTGCAAATTCTTTAGATGTTAAATGATTATCACATAAATACGTTCTTAATTTTACTGCAATTTCATAGCATAAATCATCTTTTGCTTTTGAACTTAACTTTTTTAATTCATTTTTATCTAACAAATCTTCTCTTAAATACTTTTTCGCCACTTAATTCACTCCTTTTTTATTCGGTTTTACGAATATTTTTTTATACAATTTCAGCATTATTCTTTTATACGATTAATGTTTTAACTTGTTTTTTATGTGTTACAATTTATTTGGAAAGAGAAATTATAATTCGCTTTTCAGAATTATTGTACAATAATAAATTAAGATTTGCAAGAGAAAAAGAAAAAGAAAGGAAATTATTATGAAAAATATTAAAGAATTAGAACAATTAATTAAAGCAGAAAAACAATTATATTTTAAAAATTGGCGTAAAAAAAATAAAGACAAAATAAAAAATTACAATAAAAATTATTGGGAAAAACGTGTTAAAAATAAAATAAAAAGTTAGAAAGGATTATTAATGTATGTCAATAACTGAAGAACAGATAATGTTAATAAGTTCTAGCATAATCATTTCTGATGTTATTGACTATATTAATAAGCATCAAGAAGATTATGAAGAATTTATAAAAAAAATGGAAGAAGGAAATGATGTTTATGAATAAAATAAAGCTTCATATTGATGAAAGAAATTTTGAAAATAAACCTAAAGAAGAAATTGGCATTATAAAGCCACGATTGCAAAGTGAAAGAAATATAAAAGAAATAGAAATTAAAGATTTGCCAAATATAATATGTTCTGGTTATACAATTAGTCCAGCAGTTATGAATGGTGGTTGTAAGAGTTGTAATTGGAAAGAACAACAATTGTTTATGGTTGATATAGATAATAATGATATAAATATTCCATTATTAACAATTCAAAGAGCTTTAGATATATGCAAAGGAAACAATTTAAATCCTAGTTTTTATTATTATACCTTTTCACATACAGAAGAAAAACCAAAATACAGAATATGTTTTATATTTGATGAAGTAATTGATGACTTAAATAAAAGAAAAATAATAATGGAAACTTTAGTTGAATTATTTCCGCAAAGTGATAAATCAGCAAAAAATCCAGATAGAATTTTTTTTGGTACTAATAAACAATATCAAGAAATTAATTTCAATAATAGAATTAATTTTGATGACATAATCAAAAATTATGAAAAAATTAAGACTAATTATACTTCTAAATATGAAATTGATACAGAATTAGAAGAATTAAAAAAACAATTTGATTTTTTTGAATTTTTGAAACAAAGAAATGGTGAACCTATGTTTATTACTGAAAATTATGCTAAATTTTATAATTGTGAATTATGTGGGCATAAAGAAGATTTAGTTTATTATTTTAATACTAAAACATTTATGTGTTTCTCTGCATCATTAAATAAAGGGGGCTCTATAATTGATTATCTAATGATACTTTATAATTTTTCTGTTAAACAGGCTATAGAATATTTCAAATATAATTTATTAGGACTTAAAAAAAATGAATTATATAAATTCAATGAAGAAATTTTGGCAAATTTTAAAAAATTAAAAATTGAAAATAATATTTCACTTGATGAAAAAAGCTTTAGTAAATTATTTGCAGATACTTATAAAGATACTAATAAATTTAATGTTACAATTAACGAATGGATGTATTATGATGGAAAAATTTGGATAGAAGATGCAAAATCTATGAACATTTCTTCAAAAGCAGAAGAATTCTATGATAATTTAAAAATATATGCTAATTCAATAGAAAATGATGATATTAAAGAAAAGTTTCTAAAATATATATCAAAATTTGGACATTATAGTAATAGAGTAAATTTAATATGTGATAGCAAAAACATATATTATATATCACACAATGATTTAGATAATAATGATGATTTGTTTAATTGTCAAAATGGTACTTTAAATCTTAAAACATTAGAGTTTAAACAGCATAATTCAAATGATATGATTACAAAAATTTCAAACGTTGTTTATAATCCTAGTGCTAAAGCAACAAGATTTACAGAATTTTTAGACGAAGTATTTGAAAACAACAAAGAATTAATAGATTATATACAAAAAATTCTCGGCTATTCTCTAACAACAAATACTTTTTTGGAAGAATGTTATATTTTAATTGGCACTACCACAAGAAATGGTAAATCAACATTAGTTGAAACAATTGCATATATGTTAGGAAATAGTAAGGGTTATGCTATGAATATTATGCCAGAAAGTCTTGCTATAAAATTTAATAAAGACTCTAGAATAGCATCTGGTGATATTGCAAGATTAAATAATTGTAGATTTGTAACGACTTCTGAACCACCTAAAAATATGCTAATTGATAATGCATTATTAAAGAATATTACTGGAAGAGATAGAATAACTGCAAGACAATTACATCAAAAAGAAATAGAATTTTGTCCAAAGTTTAAAATATTTATTAATACAAATCACTTCCCTATAATATCAGATAATTCTGTTTTTGAAAGTAATAGAATTAAAGTTATTGAATTTAATAGGCATTTTTCTATTGATGAACAAGATGTACATTTAAAAGAAAAATTAAAAGAAGAAGCTGAAATTTCAGGAATATTTAATTGGTGCTTAGATGGATTAAAAAAATTTAATGAAAGTAACAATTATATTATTCCACAATGTGTAATTGATGCTACTAATAAATATAAAAATAAAAGTGATAAAATAAATGAATATATAAATGAGTGTTTAGAAAAATCAAATATGCATCTTAAAGTAAAAGATGTATACGATGATTATATTAAGTGGTGTAATAATATGAATATAGCTTATGAAAAAAAGAGTGAATTTATAGAATATTTTAAAAAGAAAAATCTGTATTCAAAAAGTGGCACAATCAATGGAAAAACAGAAAAAAACATTTTATGTAATTACTCATTCAAAAAATAATTATGATGTGAATTTTGTGAAAATATTATGTAAATATATATACAAATATAACATTTCATATTTATTAACATAATAAATTCATATTTTTCACATTTTTTATTCTTTTTTATTATATTAATATATTAACTATTATTATATTAATATATTAATTATTATTGACATAGAAATAAAAAATTTGATAAAGGTTGGTATATAATTAATCTATATATATAAAGGAGTAGGTTTAAAACCCTACCCCCTTTTTTATATTAAAATAATAGTTCATAATTTATATTATTTTCAGAAAAAAACGTTAATATTTCATTTTTCAAATCTACAATAGAAGTATCGTTACAAGTACCAAATAATACAGATGTGCAAGTACCAGTGCCAGAATTAAAATCATATGTATAATTCCATATGTCTTCTTGTTTTCTACTATCTTCTTCAAAAAAAACAGTTGTCCCACTACCAATATTAGTTCTAAAACTATATTCAATATTAACTGACATATCAAGAGCATCAAAAGATGAAATTTTGCTATAAGTTAGAGAATTAATATCAAAATAAAAATGTAACATATTCAATGGTGTTCCATCTTCCTTATATGTATCTACTTTTTTATAAACAAATGAATTCTCACTTGTTTCAACATAATTGTTATTTAACAAAGCATCTTTCAATTTTTGAATTTCTTGTGCTTTCAATTCTTCTTTACTAGGTTCAGTTTGTTCTAATTGTTTTGTTCCACAACCACTTAAATTTATTATACAAAACATTGCAAATATTATACAAATTATTTTTTTCATTTCTTTTCACTTCCATTCTATACATTCTTGTGTTGTTGTTTGTTTTTCTTGAAACATTTTACAATATTTATATTGTTCTGGATTTTTTCCAGCATCTATAGTAGAACAATCTTTTCCACCTGTAGTAGTAGTTTTCCACTTCACACATTCTTTTTCATCGCAACCAGTAAGTATTAAACATATTAAGGCAATAGAACAAAAAATAACTTTTTTCATAAAAGCTTCACTCCTTTGTCATTATTATATCACATTTTTTGTCGTATGTAATAGCATTGTACGATATTTTTATCATTTATAGTTAAAATTTTTATAGGTGATAGTATATGGAATTAAAAAGACTAAAAGATATACGAGAAGAAAATGACTTAACTCAAACAAAAATAGCAAATATTCTAAATATTAAAAGAAGTGCCTATTCACTTTGGGAATTGGGAATTAATACTATTCCTATAAAATATTTAAATATGTTTTGCAATTATTTTAAAGTAAGTATGGACTATGTATTAGGATTAACCAATATTAAAAATTATAATATAATTAATAATGAAATAGATTTAAATATTTTGGCATCAAGACTTAAAGAAATAAGATTAAAAGAAGAAAAAACTCAAATTGAAATAGCAAAATTATTGAATACTACTCATTCTACTTGGAGTGCCTACGAAAATGGTAAAGTTATTATACCAACTATATTTATTTTTACATTTGCAAAAGAATATAAATGCTCTGTTGATTGGCTATGCGGAAAAATAAAATAACAAAAAAAGCTTACTTAAAAGCTTTTTTATTTTATATCAATTAACACTGCAAATCCACCTGCAAAATAATAAAAGGTGCGTGTAATTTTCATTTGGTGGAGCCGAGGGGAATCGCACCCCTGTCCGAAAATACCAAGATTAAAGTTCTACAAGTTTAGATAATTTGTTAATGTCCTAAATAATAATAAATTATCAAAATGTTATTTAGTAATTTCTATAAAATTCGTCAATAATCCTAGAAAATAGATTATTAATATAACTCACTAATCGAGCCTCTTTTACTTCCCGTGAGTAAAGAAATAAAGAAGCAGCCTTCTAAATTATTAAGCGAAAGCTAATTGATTTCTGTTTCCAGTTATTTTTAATTTGGATTATGACATCATACCTTGACGACTTGCCCTTTAAAAATGTTATTCCCGTCGAAACTAAACGGCCCCATGCGGTATATATAATACCACAGTTTTAACTTTTTGTAAATATCTAATAATTTTTTAAATCTTTAGCCATTTGTCTTTCAATATCTTTTTTCTTAATTGATTCTCTTTTATCAAAAACTTTTTTACCTTTAGCTAAACCTATTAAGATTTTAGCTCTATTATCTTTGAAGTATAATTTGATTGGAACCAAAGTGAATCCTTCAATTTCTAGCTTGTCTTTTAATTTTAAAATTTCTTTTTTATGCATCAGCAGTTTTCTAGTTCTAGTTTCTTCATGATTAAATCTATTTCCTTGTTCATAATGACTAATATGCATATTAAGCAAATAAACTTCGTTATTTTTGATAATAGCATAACTATCTTTCAAATTAGCTTTACCTAACCTAATAGATTTAATCTCTGTTCCTGTTAAAACAATACCAGATTCAAATGTTTCAACTATTTCATAATCAAAATTAGCTTTCTTGTTTTGAATCTCCATCTTTAACCACCTCGAAGTCAATTGTTCTCTTTTCTTTATCAGCAGCAACAACTTTTACTCTAACATTATCACCTAAGCGATATCCTCGTTTATCTTTATTACCTCTTATTGTAAATGTTGTCTCGTCATAAGTATAATAATCTCCTTTTAAACTGTCTAGTCTAACTAATCCTTCGATTAAATTAGGTAGTTCGACAAACATACCAAAATTCATAACAGAACTAATGATACCATCAAATTCCTCACCGATATGATCCATCATATATTCAGCTTTTTTCATATCATCAACTGCTCTTTCACATTCGATACTTCTTCTTTCCATATTAGAGGTGTGCTCAGCCACAAAAGGTAATTCTCTTTCATAATAACTAATTGTTTCCCTGTTGATGTTATTATCAAATAAATAGGTGTGTAATAAACGGTGAACAGTAGTATCAGGATATCTTCTAATTGGTGAAGTAAAATGAGTATAACACTTACTAGCTATTCCAAAATGTCCGATATTATTAGTATCATATATAGCTTTTTGCATGCTTCTTAACAATAGTGCTGATAATAAATGAAATTCTTTCTTATCTTTTAGTTGAGCTAAAATATTTTGCATCGTTTTAGGAGTTAATTTTTTAATATCTTCTTTAACCTTATAACCTAAAATATTTAAAAATCTCATAAAATTATTAATTTTTTCTTCATTGGGTTCACCATGAATACGATAAATAAAAGGAAGTTCCATATAATAGATATGAGTAGCTACTGTTTCATTAGCTGCTATCATAAAATCTTCAATTAATTTTTCACCAGTTCCTCTATTTCTTAATGTGACATCAATTGCTTTACCTTTATCATCGACAATAATTTTTGACTCATCGATATCAAAATCAATATATCCTCTATTTTCTTTGTTTTTACGTAAAATTTGAGCTAATTCAGCCATCATTTTTAATTTATCAACATACTCTTCATATCCCTCTGGAATAACATCATCTTCTAAAATTTGATTAACTTTTTTATAAGTCATTTGAATTTTTGATTTAATAATTGTCTTTAATATGTCGTAATTAACAACATTACCATTTTGATCGATTTCCATAATGCATGATAAAGTTAAACGATCAACATTAGGATTTAAAGAACAAATACCATTGGATAATTTATGAGGTAACATAGGAATTACGCGATCGGCTAAATAGACACTAGTACCACGATCAAATGCTTCACTATCCAAAGCTGTATTAGGTCTTACATAATAACTAACATCTGCTATATGAACACCTAATTTATAATGATCATTTATTTTTTCAATTGATATAGCATCATCGATATCTTTAGTATCATCACCATCGATAGTAAAGATAACTTCATCCCTTAAATCGGTACGATTGATTAAATCTTTTTCTAAAACTTCATCAGGAATATCTTCTAATTCTTTCATGACATTCTCGCTAAAGGTATCCGGGATTCCCATTTCGTTAGTAATTGATAATATATCGACTCCCGGATCATTTTTATGTCCTAAAATTTTAATCACTTCACCTTTGTAATTGTTATCTTTTAACTTATTTGTAATTTTTACTAATACTTTATGACCTTCCATTGCACCTAAAGTTTTTTTCTTATCTATCTCAACATTTAATTTAACTCGGTCATCATCCAATTTAAGATAAGGTATATTTTTTTTATAGTATATTTCCCCAACCATTTGCCTAAATTTACGATCAACAATTTTTAAAATTCTACCTTCCAAATCAATACCCTTAGGAGAAGTTATTTCGACAATGACTTTATCACCATGAATAGCACCATTCATATTAGTTGGCGGAATAAAAACATCAGCATCACCTTCAATATCAACAAATCCATAACCTTTTTTATTAGCAATCATCGTTCCTAGTTTTAAATGACTATTAGTAAATAATAAATAATTATCTTTTTTAGTACGATATATTTTTAAACTATCTTCCATAGCGTTTAAAGTTTTTAGTAATTCTTTTAACTCATCAACAGTTTTAAAACCCAAACTATCATTAATTTCTGTTACTGACAAAGCTTTATCAGTATTTTTTAACAAATCTATTATCCTATCTTCTAGCATAATCCACCTCCATATTATAAACTATCCATAAATTTCTTTATTAAACCATTTTTATTTTCACGATATTCAAAACAATAAAAGAAAATAAAAGTAATATTACCAAACAAAGCAATAATTATATCTTTCATTGTATCATTAACGCCAGTAGCCATCCTTTGCATATCTTGATTAAATATATTATCAATTGTAAATTCAGCCACTTCCCATAATCCAGATGTGGCTAATGAAAAAACAAATATAAATAAAGCTGTAAATATGATATTTTTTTTATCAAATACTTTTAATTTAAGTAAGACTATCAAAGCTAACAAGCCTGATACTATTCCCCATATAAAATGTGAGAATATATCAAACCAAGATGTTGTTTTATATAAGTGTATCTGAAGCCCTAAAAATATAGCAATAAAACCAAATATTAAATATATTAAAGTGATTACCGGTTTTATTTTAAAAACAAAAGGAAGTACTAAATATAAACAAAATAACAACAAAGTTATATCTTTTTTCAATAGTGATAAAAATACGACAACAAATCCCAAAATAAAAGCTAAAAACACATTTATTTTATTCGATTTCATCTATTTTCTCCATTTCTACTTGATTAATTGTATTAAATCTTTTTGTTATTTTATCAGTTGTTGTATGAATGTCTTTGACATCTTTACTAACAGTTTCTATACTACGATATAATTTATCCCATCTTTCTTTATAACGATTAAATTCGGTACTTAATAGTTTTAATTCATTATGAATTACTGTAGTATATTTGTCTCGTTCCATATTTTTCATGATTATTTGAATTGTTGTTAAAGTACTAATCAATGTTGTTGGACTAGTTAGCCAAACTCTTTTTTTGTAAGCATATTCAATTATATCAGGGTGATAAGCATTTATTTCAGCAAATATAGCTTCAGCAGGTAAAAAAAGAATTGCTTGATCAGATGTAACACCATCAATAATATATTTACTAGCAATGGCATCAATATGTTTTTTCATATCCATTCTAAATAATTTTTCCGCTTGTTCTCTTATATTTACTTCATTTTTTTTATCTACCATAATTTGATAATGCTCCAATGGAAACTTAGAATCTATAGCAATCAATCCTAAAGGAAGAGGCGCAAATAAGACACAATCAGCTATCGTATCATTATCAAATTTGTATTGCATCTGGTAAATTTTATCATTTTCCCCAAAAATATTATACATGATATTTTTTAAATTTACTTCACCAAAAATTCCTCTTGTTTTTTTATCTGTTAAAACACTTTGTAAAGATATTATATCGCTTGACAAATTATCAATTTTTTTCTGTGCTTCATCGATTTTAGATAAACGTTCTAAGACATTAGTAAAAGTCTTATTAGTTTTTTCAAAATTTTCATCCAAACGTTCATTAACTTTATTATTTATCTGCATCAATTTATTATCTAATTTGTCGTTTAAATTTTCAAAATCTTTACCTAAATCCTTACTAAAAGATATTTTAAAATCGCTAACTTCTTTAACGACATTAGTTTCTAATTTACCTAATCTTTCCGTAATATTTGATTCATTGATATTCTTAGTCAAAGATAAAATTGAAATAATTAATAATAAAACTAACAATCCGATTATCACATATTCCATATTAATTCACCAGTTTAATTATAACATATTTTCTATAAATTAAAAAGAAGAATTATGTAAAGGTTTAAAACAAAAAATAGATATGAATCTTCATACCTATTTAGCAATAACATCTGCACCTAATCCACTCAAAAAATCTTCCCAAATTGATAATTCATTAGAATTAACATAGACAATAGAATTTTCAAATGTACAATTTTTAAATAATTCTTTTACTTCTGTTCCTGAAAATTGCCAATTACTAAAATCAATAATAGAATTTTCAAATGAAGAGTATTCAAAAATATTATTATTACTATTACCTATTTGCCAATTATTCATATTAATTTGACCTTCAGTAAAATTTACATTTTCAAATATGTTAGTAGTAATTTCTAAATTTGTCAGATCTAAATTACTAAAATTAAAGTTATACATAATAGTTCCATTTTTCAAAAAACCATCAAAATTTTTAACAAGACTAGTATCTGTAATTTCAAGTCCAATAATTTCCACAGTACAACCAGCTAAATCTATCATATTCGACGAATCCTCATTAAATCTAATTTTTATGTTTTCATCTTGTGTTGAAATATGATATCCATCTTCTGAATTATACCATGATACTATACTCATATCTTTATTAGCACTTAAATCTTTTAATTGCACATCAGATGGAGCTTTATCTTGAGTAAATATAATTTTAGTATCAAATTCTAGTGAAGAACTTTCAAATAAAATTTGAGAAAATTGTTGTCCAGTTGTTAATAAGGCATATTGTTGTTCTGGGTTAACCGGTTCTTCTGGATCAGTTACCTCACCATTAACACTAAAATTGCCATCTGGTTGTAATTCATATTTATTATTATTACTTTCAATAACTAACTCTGTCACCTTACCATTAATATATGTTACTTTTTCAACTTTAGCATTTCCCAAATTAACCATTTTACTTACTTCATCAATAGTTACTCCATCTTCATCTGTGCATATATCAATACTTCCATCTAGTTGTGCTTTCATCGCTGATGTGGCACAGTAATTATTGATACCACTCATTATCATTTCTGATTCCGATAAACCCGCACTTTTTCTTGCATCATTAATTACATTCAAGATAATTGGAGTAGCAATAAGAGCAATAATTGCTAATATTATTATTACCGCTAATAATTCGATTAATGTAAATCCTTTTTTCATATAAATCACCCTATCTCTATTATGTATATCATGTACCTATATATTAACATATGTTAAAATATATGTCAACTTTATTTTCTATAAAGCGTCAATAATAAGTAAAATATTGACTTAAATAAAAAGTAAAATCATAAGACTTTACTTTTGTTATCTTTCCAATAACCATCCTTCATATCCTCTTAATACATTGATTGCTTTATATCCTTGTTTAGTTAAAATTTGACAAAGCTTAAAACTATTTTTTCCAAACTGACAATAAATATAATATTCTTCGTTTTTATTCAAATATTTACTTGGATCTTTTAATAGCATAGTCATAGGTATATTTATAGCGCCTTCAATATGATTATCATTATATTTTTCTACACTACGAATATCGATAATATTAATATTAGATTTTGTTAATAGTTCTTTTATCGAAATATTCATCACCATACTAACCACCCTAAAATATTATATGTAATTATAAGCATATGATAAAGGTAATATAACCAATAAAAATTAATTTAGAAAAATAAAAATCTTTAAAAATTTGTAATATTTTTAAAGATTTTTTCACTAATCATCTTCGTCAGCAAAGAAATCATCGAAGAACTGATCGTCAGTAACACCATTGATTACTTTTGGTTCTTCATCTTTAATTTCTATTTTGTGTTCAATACTTGGTTTAATTGTTACATTATCTTTAGAAACAATTTCTTTATCTATAGGTTGAATAGAGTCAACTTTATTTTCCTCAGTAATATTAGTTTTCAATTCGCCTTCAGTTTTCATTTGTTGTTCTAATTTTTCTTGTTCTTCTAATTCAGCAATTTTAGCATCTATTCTCTTAACCAACGCATCAATATCAAATTCGTTATTTTCATTAGCTTTTTGGCTTTTATTAGTACTTGATATAAATGGTGAAGCGCCAGTTGGTTTAGGAGGATTAAATGATTTCATCATATCATTTAATTTATTTTCTCTTTTCGCATCAACAAACGCTTTTAAATCAAATAACTGAATAGGAAGTCTCTCTCTTGTTGGATAGATTGCCTTTGGATATGATCTACCCCATCCACCTTGTTGTTGGATCTTCCAATCAGGAACAACTCTAGTTTTAAAAGGCATCGACCTTATCCTTAACACAATAATTGTATTTTCTGGCAATCTCTGTAAATCACTAACTGTAACCAAAGGAGTACTAGCAGTTTTATCCTTTTCTTTTGATTTAACCTCACCACACAACTTACTAATTTCCTCAAGTGAAGCTAACTCACTACTGATAAGATAAATTATATTACCACAGTTACCCTTAATTGTTTCACCATTTTCTTTACCATAAACTTGGTATAATTGGGCAAAGTTTTGAATGATGAAAGTAAATCTAATATTCCTACTACGTGCAGCAGTAACCATTGTTGTAACATCTTTTAAAGGTGGCATATTAGCAAACTCATCCAAAATGAAGTTTGTTTTAAAAGGTAGTTTTCCACCTGATTCTTGGGCAACATCTATTAATGTTTCGTAACATTGTTTTATAAAAATAGTTACTAAAGAATGATATGTTTTCTTTTCGTCTTGAATTACTAGAAAAACTGCCGTCTTTTTTCTACCAATATCTTTTAAATCAAAATCACTATGACTTAGCATTTCTGATAAATTTTCTCTTGAAGAAAATAATTTAATTTTTTGTTTAAATACCGATAAAATACTACTTTTAGTATCGCTAGGTGCCATAATAGTTGAAGAAACATTGATATAAGCTGGACTAGATTTATCTTTATAACCAAAATACTCTTTAATATAAGTTGTATTACCAATTTTTTCTTCACCAACAGTAGTCATTAAATTAATTGTATTTAAATTAATTTCTTCTTCTTTAGCATCTTCAAAAAGCGCTAAAGCTAAACCTGTAAAATAATCAGCTGAAGTTTTTTCCCAAAATGGATCTTGACTTTGAGCTTTTTCATCATAAAGAATATTCATTGCTAAGTCATCTAGTAATTCATTAGCTTTATCTTTATTTCCAGATTTATATAATTGATAAGGTAATCCTAATGGATTCCAAGCACTACCTTTTTGTGGATCACGAAAATTTAATAAAACAATATTATAACCTTTTTCCCTAAGCATTTCTGCATTGTTTTCATATATTTCACCTTTAGGATCGGTAATAATCATTGATTCGCCTTTTTTAGCTAATATTCTCACCATAGGCTGAACCATAGTTTGAGTTTTACCAGCACCAGTAGAACCTAGAATTAAATTATGATATTCACCTGCATCAACCCAAATTTCTTTACCATTGTTGATAAGTGGAATCCCTGCATATTCACTAGTCTCTTGTCCTGGTAAAATACGATGAATATCTTTTTGTTTTTTAAATTCTTTTTCTTCAGCCCATCTTGCATAACCTTTTTCTTCTTTAGCGCCAGTACTAAAACCAATTCCTTTATCTCTTTCAAAGAAATAAGATGATACACTAGTTATAATAAAAATTAAAGCGAAAATATAACCAACGATAGTAGGAACTAAATAATCTTTAGAAAAAGCTGGAAAAGGATCGAATCCATGAAATGAACCGCTAGTAGCAAAACTAGAAAGATTTAAAACTGCAATAGCTACAAAATATAATAGTACAATAGCAAAGATAACAAAAATTAAATAATCTTTAGCTGTTGCTTTAAACTTTAATTTCATTTTATCCACCTCTTAATATCCCTATATAACAGTATAGCACATTATTGATTAAATTTCATTATTTTTTTTACTAATAATAACAATAGTTGAAATAGTAATTCCTACTCCTAACACTAAAATAGTTGTTATGATAACTGTCAATTTATTTTCTTTAATAAAATCAAGTATTTTTTCAAAAAAATTTCTTTCTTCTACTTCGCCAAATTTAACATAGATTCTTTTATTTTCCGCATTATTATTATTGATATTCCAAATATAATTTCCATCTTTTACTTCATCGGCATTATGTTCAAGAACAACATGGTTAGTTTTAACTTGAAGCTTTAAACTATCTAAAAAGTGATAATCTAAAGACATACATTTAAAGCCTTCACTGGTGGATAATATATAGTTATCGCCTTGACTTACAAAACTGAAGGCATCAAAACAATCATTAGCATATAATGCTTGATTAAAACTTTCAGGTGTGTAAGTGTAACTATAATTAGCTGTGAAATTTATTAATCCTTTTTCATAACTATAATTATATGGTTGATTTGTCATACTGTTATAAATAGCATATATACTAGACTTTTCAAGTTCTTCAATTTTATTTTTTTCACTAGAAGGAAGCACCAGTTCAACATTTTCGATTAATTGGTTATCCTTAAATTCTAATTGATAATTACATTCACAACCAGTAAGAATAACTAATAATAAACTAAATAAAATTATTTTTTTCATATTATTCCCCTTGTCCTAAAATATAAACATAACCATTAAAAGTATAACCTCGATTGCTATTGTAATTCTTAATTTCTTCGAACGTCATAGTTTTAGTTTGATAAACAACATTAGCCCATGATTCAGCACCATTTGGTCCTCCTGAATTCCAACCTTCTGAAATAACCGCTGTTTGATTTTCATAATCGACACTTTCCACAATTGCCACGTGTCCATAATTATGAGAAGCTCCATTAGCTGTACTACTTGTCCAAGACAAAATTGATCCAGGAACTGGTTTAGTATAATCCGGTTCTTTTTGGAAAATATCTAAGGTGTTGGCTCGATACCAACCTTCTCCATTTTGATGTGTTGATAAAACAGCATTAAAAGCTTCTAGCTTAGTCGCATCATCCATGTCAGAATAATAAATTAATTCTAAAGCTCGTGATCTTGCAAACCATACACATTGACCTAAATTACCAGCTGATTTTGAATAGATATTTGATAAATCTACTTTAACGCCACCGATAAACACTTCTCCCATTTCTCTATATAAATCAGAGCGGATTGATAATTCATCTTTATCTTTAATAATTTGACTAGAACTTATATGATTACCACCAATATAAGCAATCATAGTTGATAATTTTGTTCCAGGTGAATAGAAATATTCTAATATTTCATTATAAGTAGAACCATTAGCAGCCATTTCATATGATACAACTTGACTCATACCGCGACCATGACCACCATTTATCATACTGTAATATTCTGGACTCAAATATACTTTATGTGTTTCATTATTAGGAAGCTTAGTATAAATAACATATCTTTTTCCATTTTCTTCGCCATAAGTACAACTTGAGTCATCATAACAAAAAGAGTCATATTGAGTAGAAAATATTTTATCATCATATAATAATATTTGGCCTGCTGTTGCTTCGGTAGCTTCTCTAGCATAATCTTTTATATCAGCATTAAATACTTGATTATTTTGGCTATTTTCAATTGTCGTAGTACAATTGTTAGTTAAATTTAAAACGAAAGTTCTAGCAACAACGGCTTGGGCTTTATAAGCTTCCATGTTCATTCCAGCATAACTTTCTCCACTTACAACCCCAGCTACATATTCTTCCAATCCATAAGTTCCAATAACATTTCCAGATTGATCAGTAACCGTTACCCCTGAACAGAAGGCATATACTTTACTATAACCTTTACTACCATCATATTCTGCGAATGCTGAAGCTCTAGAAAATATTTCATCAACAGTTTGTTTTACTTTTCGATCAACAGTTTCACCAGTTTTATTATCATAGTAAAACTTTCTGACAAAATCATTTTCTAGATATTCTCGATATCCTTCTAAATCTAAAGTCCATTCTCCATCTTCTTCTTTGACCATTTCAGAAGCTAAATTCCGTACTTTCTTTTTACTTTTTCTAAAATCAACTGAATTTGAAGATGGTAAATCTGCTAAAGAATTAGGATCATCTTCTTCATCTTCTTCACTTGTTTCTTCATCAGAAGTAGTTGTAAAAGGATCAGTGTAAGTTAAAGTTGCAGTTAATAATGTTGCATTTAGTTTAACTGATTTTTCACTGTTATATTCATCATAAACTTTCTCTATTTCGGCGTAAAAATTATTTTCTTCTTTTTCTTCACATTCTCTATCGGTACACCACCCACGAAAAGTTAAAAAATTGCCTAAGCTTTCTCCAAAATCAGAAAGCGCATCACCAACAGTAGTAATTAACTCATTAATGTACATTAAAGGTGTGAATATAATGGCTATTATTAGTATTAAAATAATACCAGAAAAACAACCACTAACTCCAAAGGAAGCAATTCCACCAAACATCATAACTTTTTTACCAATATCGGCTGCAAAATCGCCTTCACCACTAACTTCTGTTTCTTCTTCTTTTTTTTCTTTTCCAATCCCTAAAGGATTCAATTTTTTCATAGGATCTAATTTATTAGTGGCTTTATTTAATATTTTTTGACCTGTTTTGGTTTTGGATAAAGCTTCAACTGCTTTTCCTCCAACTGGACCAGCAGCGGCATTAGCAGCAGCTTTGGCCGCTTCTTTAACCATTTGTTGTTTTGCTTGTTGCATTTGATTTTGAGGATTAGGTGCTTTAGGGTTTTGAGCATTAGCTCCCGATTTACTAGGAGCTGTTGGTTTTAAATTGGCGCCATTATTAGCTTGCTTTCCACCTAAATTAGGAATTTTATTATTCATTACATTTGGCTTTGGTAACCTAGTTCCTTTATTTACCTGTGATGATATATTTGGGCCAGGTTGCCTAATAGGTATATCTTGATCTAATATATTTGGTGATGCAGAAAAATTTCCTTCTTCAGGAAATTCTTCATCTAACATTTCATCTTGTTCTAATTCATTTAGTTCATTATTCATGTACATCACCACCGATTATTTTATAATCCGCCACCACTTCCAAATGAATCTAATTCTTGTTCGGTAGCAATAATATTTATACGCATCCTTCGGCTACCACAGACGAATAATGCTTCACCTTGATTATAACGTTTAATACTTTCTTTTTCATTATCGTTTAAATCGATTAACTTAGACAAATCTTCAACTGCTTGTTTTTTTAATCCCATTACAATGTAATAAGATGTATTGTCAAAGATTGCTTTACCTTGAGTTATAACAGCAGGATCACTAAAATCTGAAGGTTGTTGTGTGATTATAATAGTACCTGTGTTATATTTTCTAGCACGTCTTTGAATTTGACCTAAGAAATCCGCTCCTAAAACATTACTTCCAGAAATTAATACATGGGCTTCATCAACAGTTAAAACTGTGTTGATATTAGGATTTAAAGTCAGACTCCATGCATACTTCAAAATATTAAAGAATAAAGCATTTCTAATATTCTTATCACTATTCATAAGTTCTTTTATATTAAATACAATAAAATTACTTTGTGGTTGGATTGTAGTATGTCCATCAAAATAATAACGCAACTCTTTAACCAATGGACGAATTTTTAATTCTAACTTTTCCAAAATATCTTTTTCATGAGTTTTTTCTGGAATAGATAACAACTTGCCTCTTATTGTAGCATATACATCCTTAAAAGTTGGATAATCTTGTGATGTTAATTTAGAAAAATCTGTCGTAAAATCAATTCCAAAACGACGATATGTATCTTGAACGATTTCACTAAACATATTAATTGTATCTTCTTCCGTACTTGGATCATAATATTTAATAAAAGCTTTTAAAGTTTGAAGTGTTCTAGTTAGAACAGTATATCCCAATCCTTGTTTGATCTCCTCTTCATCGGCATCCATGACAATTTCTAATGGATTAACCATTCCGAACTCGCCACCTTTTCCTAAATCGATGAAATCACCACCATACAATTTAGCCATATCCTCTAATTCACCTTCAGGATCGATGACAACTAACTGAATATCATTTCTAATATGTGTTCTTAATAATAATTTAGCAGCAGTTGATTTACCCGAACCTGATGTACCTAAGATAATTACGTTGGCATTGTTACGATTGTGTTCTTTTCTAATTTGATATAAAAATTGATTAAATAATATAACACCACCAGAAAAATCAACACCTAATAGACAAGATAATCCTGGATCTTTGATACTATCAAAGATAAAAGGAAACATTGCCGCTATTGTAGGTGCAGGAATAGGTGTACCTATTCTACTTTCGATCGGTTGATTAGGATAAATTGGCAATATTGATTTAAGTACTCGTTCTTGCTCAAACCTTAATGGAAAAGCACGCATTTCCATTGCTTCTAAGTAACTTTTCACCTGTAATTTTTTGCTTATTAATTCTTCTTCTGAATCAGCAGTTACCATAACATGCAATTGGAAATCAAAAATTTTAGATTGTGTACTAACTAACTGAGAAATAAAATATTCTAACGATTCATAATCTTGTCTAATTCTCTCTTGGATAGTTTTATCATTTTCTTCTTGATATCTTGCTTTTAAATCGGCTATTTCTTTATTTAACATTCTTTGAATAACACTAAATGGCAAAGGAATATGTTTGATAACTACTTTAACACCAGACATACTAGTTAAATTAGCTAAATAACCTGGTGATATAAATTTTGGATAAGAAATAACTGATAAAATAGTTGCATATTTATCACTAATTATAAAATCACTTGATCTAAATTCAAGCCCTTTAGGAGCTATTTGACTTTTTATATCCATTATCCTAACACCGTCCCAAATGTCGTAGTAACTCCTCCATTTAAGAAGTTATCTAAAATCATTCTTAAATCATCATTAGTCGTTTGATATGCAACTAATCCAGCACCAGCAAAAGTATTTATCAAAGTTCTAATCCTTTTCTGAATAATATCATCTTTCTTTTCCCTAAATAGTAAAAAGTATTCAGTATCGACAATATTATTATTCATAAACATATTCCCTTTATTTATATCTTCCATAATTAATTTTCTCTTAACTGGATTTGATATATTATTATAAAACAACTCTAATTGTGAAAGATACACATTAATATCGACTGGTCGATCAGCAGCAATAATCCAAAACTCATAATCAATGGTATTATAAACTGTAGTCAAATTAGATATAATTCCATTTTGTGTTTCTTGATCTAGAATAAAAATATTTCTTGGCATTATCTTTACCCCAGTTACTTTTAATCCGTTATCCAAAATTATATTGCCATTTTTAATTTCCTTAATTGGTACAAAATCAGTACTATAATTACTTTTTTTGGTCTTCGCCATGAGGAACACACCAACCTTTCCATTTAAACTTCCTTTGATTCATAAAAAATGATATTGCTGACATTAATAAAGTTCGCATATTATAATAGTTAGGGACCGGCATCACTAGAAATCCAGTAACTAATGCCGGTAATAAAGCTATTATCGCTACGACAATTTGCTCTACTGGTAGAATCATTAACATTAATAATGATAATCCTATTCCTATTAAAAATAATATCAAATCAAATTTAGTAAACAAACCAAAAATCAACATTGATTTTTTTGTGTTTGCTGGTATTAAATAACTATTCATTTAGTATCACACCCTTTTTATTTTTTTTTCCAATTTGATTCATTCCCTATTATTATTCCTGAATCTGTATATTGTTCACCAGCTTTAACATTTACAGTTGTGTCAGTCGAAGCTGTATTAATATGTGGTGCAGAAGATGTTTGTTGTGTACTATTTACAGAATTTTCAACTCTAGGGGCAGAAGCCGCTGCCATAGCAGCTTCAAGATCTTTTTGTGGAGAATCATCGATATGATATAATCTCTTGACATCTTTAATTTGATCATCAATAACCGAAATATGTTTAGAAATTTTTCCATATTGACTTCTATTTGCCTCAATATCCGCAGTTAAATTTTTTCTTCTTTCTGGATCGTTAGTATTTTTCAATTGATCATATAAAGTTTGAAGTTCTGCGTCCAAAGCTGCTTGTTGTCCTTGTAAAGCATATTTACTTTGTTTATATTCATCAACTTTTTTTGCGCCACTTTTGCTTCCAATTACCTTCCAAGGATCAAATGTTCCATAATCTTTACCAGTTATAGTTTTATAACCTGATTGTATTCCTGTATGAAATGGCCTTGTAGATTTTCCGCCTTTGTCGTCACCCATTAAAGGAACTTTACCTTTTACTTCTCTTCTAGATCCCATCATACCTTGCCATACACCACGCATAGGAGCTCCCGCTTGTCGTCCAGCCTTAAAACCGGCATATGCACCACCAGCCATTGCAGCAGCTGATGTTAAACCGGCACCTAATAGTGGAGTTTGTCTAACCTTATTCATTGGGTTCATTGTAAATTTGCCATCCATCTTAACACCAGTTATATCTTGAATTAGTTGTGGTAATTGTTTAGCAAACAATAATGCGCCTATTATTATAAATACTTTAACAAAAACATTAACTTCAGTTTCTAAACCAGTTACAGCATCAACAAATCTCAAATCAATTACTTGGGTTATAACGAATACTGCAAAATAAATTGCTAATAAACGTATAAACAAATCTAAATATGTTTTAACACATACTCCTACCCATTTATTAAAAGTTTCTGTTCCTTTTTTAGGATCGATTCTCGATACAATTGGTATAGGAGCTAGCATTCTTAGGAAACCTAACTTAACACTTCTAACTGCAACATCAAAACAAAAAACTATTAAAAGTAAAGCTACAGCCCCACCACCTAAGGTTGATATAAAAGGTAAATAACTCATTACATAAGAATCATTAGTCCCTTTTTGATTTAAAAAATCACTATTCATGTATATAGAAATACTGCCTGTTTTATAAGAATAAACTAACGTATCTTTAAAATTTTCAAAATTTTCTTCATCACCATTAAACGCATTAGTCTCACAATTTGCCTCGTTAGCCGTAGGATAATCTTCTAAACATTCCTTATTATCGCCACAATGAATGCCATCACACTCTGGAAAAACATCAGTATCAACATGATAAAAAGCCTTAAACGTCTCAGAAGCCATTGTATTACCAGGATCATTAACTACGACACTATTTGTTTCTGATGTTGAAAATATTTTACCAAGAATATTATCTCTTAAAATTATTCTTTGAATATCCATAGCCTGAGAAAATATCCAAGGTGTAGCCAATAATAATGTTAAAGTTATTATAATATTACTAATTAATTTACTGAATCCTTTAGTTTTATCTAAAAAATCATCGGGATTAACTATATATGAAAGAATAGAAAATGAAACTTTGAATAACATAAAAATACCTAAAAGGGCATAAACCTTAGAGGCGAACAGATCAATTACCTCTTCCGTAAAAATAGAAGTTTCGGCAATATCAACAAGTAAATTATATAAAGTTACAATAAAATTGTACACTAAGCCATCTAAAAAGAAAAATACAGATCTTAATGCATCAACAAGCCATGACCACATGAGTTCATACTCCCCTCTTCGCACATATATAGTATGCTAGAATCATTATATCATAAAAAAAAAAGATAATAAATAGATTTTATATCTTTTTTTATTGTACTCGACAATTTGCGTTAGAATCACTATAATTTATAAAGCAATCAACGCAACCCCAAATATTTTGGTCTTCATCATTAGCAACTAAATTAAATACAAGCTGAACGATAAATACAACTAAGAATACAATAACGGCTGCAATCAATCTTTTTACAAATGTTTGTTGTCCTTTCTTAATCTCATCCTCTTTTTGAGCCATAACTGCTTTACCCAAATCTAACATACCAAACACAATTAATAAAATTGGAATTGCAATTTTAATAATATTAATAGCAGTAGTTACTAAATGAGGTATCATTGAGTCAACAACAATTGATCCATCTCCACAAGTTACAGTATTTAATAAAAACATATAAATCCTCCTATCTATTTTTTATAATACTACATTTTATTTTTTTTGTCAATTACTGTTTGACACTTGCACAATCACCATTCACAAAACAATCAACACAATTCCACATATTAGCATTTTCCCTTTGTGGGGCAACTAAACCAATGACAAATTGTACTCCAACAAACACTAAGAATACACAAACTCCGACAATAGTTCTTCTTAAAAATGTTTGTTGTCCTTTCTTAATCTCATCTTCTTTTTGAGCAACGACAGCTTTAATCAAATCCATCATTCCAAATAAAATTATAATAATTGGCGTAGCAATTTGTAGAACTATAATTATAATTCTAGTTATTTGAGCAGCAATATAAGGAATATTCGTATCACCACATAATATTTTTTCATAAGAATCTAAAACCAAGTTATTATCAAATATTCCCATTTCAAGTGCATCTACTTTATCAACAAAGGTGAAAGCAAGTAGAATAGTTAAAATAATCAAACATATCTTTTTCATATTCTCCCCCTAAAATAACCCTAAAATTTTCTTTCTTTTTTCTGTTTCTTCAGTTTGTTGTTTTAAAAATCCCATCTTAGCTAAAAATGTATCCATAATTCTTATATTTGAATCACGTTCATTTAAAGGTGGCATATTAAAGAAAAATTTAGTTCTTGCTTCATATTCTAACTCTAAAACATCCTTAGAACTTAATAAGCTTTGATTTAATACTACTTTTCTTCCAGCTAATTCTTTAAAAGCGTTTCTTTTAATATTCATCAATCTATTCAATTTGACTGTAGAAGGTTCAACTAAATAGATAATTTCTTGTACAACACCAAGTGCCACTGGACTTTTATTAACATCGACAATGATAACATCACGATCATTATTTTTTTCAATAAAATTACCTAATTCTCTACTAGAAACACTATGTAGGTTTTTATCACTAAAATAATTAAAGTCATTAGCATCTACTTCGACTCCAATAACATTATAATTTTTCTTTAATTGTTTTACCATCATATAACAAAACGTCGTAGCACCAGTTTCATCAGTCACATTCTTAACACCTATAATTCGGCAATAATTAGCTTCCACACCTTGATATACAACTTGTTGATTAACATCTGTCTCTTCTATTTGATGATACTGTGCAACATCACGATAGCTATTCGGATTATTATATAAATAAATAATTCCTTCAGCATTTCTAGTAAAATTATAAATTCCCATCGAAATTAATTTAGATAAATAACTAGGTGATGATGATTGTTCACTATCATCTAATAATAAAATTAATTTATCCATATCTAAAGAAATGGATAATTTTTGTAAAACTTTAATATCTGTATAATTTTTTAAAGCTGTAATATCTAATATCATTCTTTGATAATAAAAGTTTTTAAACATATTAATTATTTCTTCAACATCAAACTGTCCTTCAATTGATTTTATAACATCAATATTTAAATTGTTTAATAAATCTTTCTTCTGGTTACTAATAATGACATTCATTATCCTTCCACCTCACTTTTGTCAAATAAAACTCGTGTCTCTCCATATATAGGTATTTCAATAAATCCGCCAATCAAAGGAAAATCAAAATGAATAAATACTTTTACTCCATAGTAATCTCCTTTTGAAGTATTATATTGATAAACACAATAACGATAAGGACTATTGTTGTAAACTGGCATCGTTCCATTATGATCACCACATGGTTTATCAACCATACGATAACCTATGGAAGCTAAATTTTCATCAATTTCTTGTTGAGCTTCAACAGTAAATCCGTCATACTTTTCAATTATATCAATTAACCGATTACGTACTTTAAAACCTTTAGAATAAGCTATAGAACTAACAAAAAGTATGATAAAAACACTTATAAAAATAAGTATGAGGTTAAAAACCATCGAAGTACCGATTGCCTCTTTCATATTTACCTCCTTATCCTACGATAATTATACTATATTTTAAAAAATACTACAATAGTTTTAAAAATTAAATGTAAATAAAAGAATCCTATAAGGATTCATCAGTCGTAAATTTATAAATACGATTCGTTTTTGTAAAAACAGGTACATCAATAACACTTATTATCGGTAAATCCAAATTCATATAAGTTAAAACTCCATATGTATAATATGTACCTTTTTTAGGTTTTTCTTCATCGATATAAATACAATATTTATAATTTTCACCTAATGCATCAACTAGATACATATCTTTATATCTTGCTTTGCAATTAGCATTTTCCAAAGAATAACCTAAATTCCCTAATGAAATTTCAATTTCTCCTTTAGCTAATTCGTTATAACCTTCATATTTTTCTAGGGCATGAACGATTCTATTATTTACTTTAAATGCTTTATAATAACTAAGGGTACCAGATAAGAAAGCAAAAACAATTACAATAAACAATATAATTATATTATAAATAAATGTATGACCTATTGGACTATTCATTATAACACCCAACCTTTATTATATAGACAATTATACTATAAATTGAATTTTATTGCAATAATTTCAAAAAGAAAAAGACAAAATATGTCTTCTAAAACTAATTAGCATCAGCATTTTGTACACATTGATTATACCCAGCTTCATCAAATAAATTTTGATTGTTACTTCCTTCAACACATTGATTACCTTTCCAAATCCCACCGTTATCTGAACAACAAGTTCTTTTAGCTGAATTACTCATCAAGCTAGTAACAAGTGGAATTGCAATAGCAGCGATAACACCAATCAAAATAATAGTAATAACTGTCATATTTGCTTCTCCAGCTGCTTCTTTCATTTTTTCACCACCTTTATCGTTTCATAACTTTATTATACCACAAATTAAAAATAAATTGCAACATTAATAATTCATCATCATCATCATAGATAATAACATTAAAACCATAATACCGCCACCGGTTACAAACAACATAATCATTGTACGTTGTTCCATAGCCGATAATCTTTCAGCATATTTTTGTTCTCTTGATTTATTTTGTAGACTTGATACTGTTCTAGAAAACATCATTAGTTGTTCTTGTTTTTTATCTTGACTACCTAAGCTTAAACGATATAAAAGACGCATCATACGCATTGAATCACGAACTGGGTATTGTTTAGCAAATTCCATGTAAGGATCAACAGTCATATCGCCACCTTCAATTTTAGCTACCAACGATCTTAAACCAGGTTTAAATATTTCAGGAGCTTGTTCAATTGATCTTGATAAAGCTACTGGAACAGTATAGTGTTGGACTAAAATTTCCAAACTTTTTAAATAATATGGTAACATCAAATTGATATGGTGTAAATTTCTCTTATAGTAAGATCTTAAGTTAGTATAAGGTTGCTTGAACATAACAAAGCCAACTATAACAGAAAACAATACATAAGTAAATTGTAAATTTGATAAGAATAGAAATAACATTACTACCATAGCAATCAAACCATTTCTAATTCTTTCGCCAAATTTTTTTTCGACACTCACATCAGCACCATATTTTAATTTCAACAGAAATTCATAATCTGATTCCATTAAAAATTTAAATAATGGTTGTGTTTCTTTCAAAAACTGATTGGGTTCAACTATTTTATTATAAATTATTATAAAGAATACTATAATTCCAATTACTATAAATATCATTATTCAGCCCCCACATTCTCATTGTAAAACTTCTCACCGCTTAATAAGAAATAGGTATTAATGAGAACAATTAAATGTAATAATAGTTGAACATACCAAATTTTTAACATTTCCAAATAAGTTTCAGTTCCAAGTAAGAACTGAACTAACATAACCATAAGATATAAAACAATACCAAATTGTAAAAATTTCTTATGAAAAGCTGCTCTATCGATTCTATCACGGTAAACACCTTCGACTAACATATCGATATCTTGTGACATGTTTTCTAATGAAGCAGAAGCATCTCTTGCACCTTCATTAGTTATTTGTAAAAATAATTGATGCATGTTTTTAACAATATAATAATCATATTTTTCATTCATAAAAGTTATAGATTCGTTAATTGTACCATTTCGATAAGCCATATCAATCATTGTTTTAACATCACTTAAAACAGGATCTTCTAATACGCCTGACTCATATACACCTTCTACAGCTTTAACGAAACTTTGGGTAGTAGCAAATTCCATAATTGTATTAGTCGTATAAATTTGAACTTGTTCAAATATAAACTCACTATAAAGTCTTTTACAACGTAAATATGATAAATAAGGAATTATCAAAATTGCACCAATGATGTAAACTATACACCAAATTAAACTATAAAAATATAAATAAGAGACGACAGCAGCCCCAATTGAAAAAACTGCTATTTGAATAAAATATTGTCTAGGGGTAAATTCTTGACCTAATTCTTTTACCTTTTCTCTTACGACTTTAAAAGAATATGGAGCATATTTTTCATAAACTGAATTAACATTATTTACAATAAATCTATAGACATTTTCACCAGTATTGATGCGATAGATGAATATAAACAATATTATAAATGCTATAGCTATGAAAATTGCAGCTATCATTTTATACCTCCTTTAACTATTAGAAGTTACTATATTTTGATTTAGAACATTAGGTACCACATGAGATGAAACCTGATTAGGAATAGTTGTCTCACTTTTAGAATCATACATAGGATTGATAAAACCTGGCGGTAAACTAACACCTTGACCTTCAATATAATCAACTAAATATTTACTAGGATTTTTTCTAAATACTTTACCTTCAGGAGTTTTACGATAAATCACATTATATTTTGCTTCGTTATCCTCAGTAACATAAAATTCTGTCACTTCACCAACTTCACGAATAAACCGTTTAGTCTCTCGATCTTGTCGACCTCTAATTAAAACACCTAATTGAACATAACGATGAATTGATTTTAAAAATTGATCAATATCTTGATTAGTTTCAAGTAAACTATACATACGACTAGGTATAGAAGAGGCTTTATCAGCATGAATTGTCGATAAAATATAGTGACCAGACGAAATAGAATTTCGAACTGCCATAACTGCTTCAGCACTACGAACCTCGGATAATAATATCCATTTAGGATTTTGACGCATACAAGTTACTAAAACGTCACTATAAGAAGCAACATTATTAGTTTTCATAGCAACAATATCGCGATGAGGAAATATTTTATCTAAGTGTAGCTCCAAAGTATCTTCGATGGTTATTATTTTTTCATTTTCTTTAGTTTTAGAAGCTAAATATTTAACAAACTCAGTTTTACCAGAACCAGTTTCACCACATACCAAAATGTTGCAGTGAGCTAAAACACATTGAACTAAAAAATCATGGACGTCAAGGGTAATATATTTATCCTCGATAATTTTTTCTTTTTGTAATCTTATTTTAGCAGGGGTCTTTCTTATAACGCAAGCGATGCCATTACTCGCAATCGAGTCATGAACAAAGTTCATACGAAGCTCTGCACTTTCAGAATCTAAGAAAGGATGGGCAGCATTAAATGAACGTCCCATAACATTGGAACACTGAAAAGCCAATTTTTCCATCATAGCATTATTTATTTCTGGATTTTCTACTCTAAAAATACCTTGTGATAAAGTTTTTAACCAAATCTGACCATTATTACTATAAGATATATCGGTTATATCATCGTTATTTAAGTATTCTGTAAGTGGTCCAAAATCTATTTGGGAAAATAAATTCTCATTCATAACTATTCATTTCCCGCATTTCCACCAGGAACATCAGTTGGAGTATCAGTAGATTCACTAAATGAAACTGTATTACTTTCGATGAAATCAACTAATTCTTCACGGTCAACTACTAGATCACCTTCAACTGGAGTAGTACCACCATAAGGAACTGGGAATAATTCAACACCGAAACTATTTAAATACTCAGCTTTTTTAAGTAATAAATATACATCTTCTGGAACACCAAACAATAAAGTAGAAGGTGTCCTATTAGCTGATGTATCTTCAAAAACGTTATTACCAGAACTATCCTTAACAGCTAAAACCTCAACTTGAGCTAGCAATCTTCCAACCATAATTTGTCCATTTTCATCAACAGCTTTCATAAATACATCAATTTTATTACCAGGGAAAATAGAGTTACCATAAGTTGTTTCAGTTGTAACTGATAAAGCATAAGGTCTTTCACCATCTTTAACAGCTGTAAAAGCCGAATCTGGTAAATCTTCTTCATTTATTAAGACGTTGTTAAAAAACATGCTACCTTCTGGAATAACCGTATTAACAGCTGTATATTTTCCAACTATACTCGTCTGATTTCTAATTACATTATTATTAATAGCTACTGTAGGAACATCGATAAATCTAATCATATCATCAGTAATAAGTGTTCTCGGTTGAATTGTTTGGTTAGCAACTGGAACTCTAATTGGTTGAACTTGACTATTTATGGTTGAATTATATCCCCAATATAATAGTCCTAAAATTGCAATTACCCCAATTACGGTAACAGTATTTTTATTAGTAAAAAATTTCTTCAATGATACTAAAAAATTATTCATAAAATCATCCCTTTCTTATTCATCAACATCTGGAGTTTCCAGTATCGCATCTAATCTATTTTGAATTTCAAATTCCATAACATCCCCTGTTAGTGACGTTGACTCAGCACTGCTGACCCGAAGACTTACTTTAGGTGGCGTTTCATTGACATCAAATATTTCAACTTGATAAGTATTAGATAACAAAGCACTCTCCGCAAATCTTCTCAAAAAATTTTCAACAAATTTTTCTCTATCAATCTTAATTGTTCCATCATCACGATAAGCCGCCAAATCTAAAGCATCATACATAGCGCCTTCAGTCGCTTCCTTTAATAAATGATAGTTGTGTTCATCAGTATTAGTGATAGATTGAAAGAAAAATATAAAGAAAATTGCTAAGACACCAAGAGCTACAACAGCGGCTCCCCAATAAGATTCCTTCACAACATTACCTCCTTTTAACTATAAACGTCATCTTTTTTACTAAGCATATAAACACCTACTAAACCTAATATTAAGACTATTAAGATTATGACATAATAGTCTAGCAAAAAATTAATGATTATTTGAGTTATCGATAATTCATTAACTGTAGGTTCAGGAAGAGGCTCGGGTTCAGAAATAAGACTATTTTTATAATTTGTTACTCTTTCTAAAAACTTTTCGTATGACAAATTATGACTTGACCATTTTTGACACAAGTTATAACTTTCAACACCTTTACAAACTTCATCTTTATAATAACTATTATAACTTGGTAAATTTAGGCGAATTGAAGCTAATACTTGTGATGGACAATCTTTGGAATAAAAATCATATCGTATAGATTCACCACTTTGATAACCAGTAATTACAAACTCTTCCTTTGTATAATTATAAGTTCGGTAATTAGTTAAATCTACAAAATATATTTCTTTATTTAAATTATTTAGGGTAATATTAAATGTTACATCATTATTCTTTTCAACGTAATCATAACTAATATTGACGTTAGAAGCAATTTTTTTTAACCTAGATAAATTACTATAATCACAACCGGCGCCATTTACCTTAACCATTGGAAAAAGTAACATCAAGATAAATACAATAACTATCCTCTTCATTTTTACTCCTCCATTATTTAATTATAACATAAACATGTCTGTTTTTAAACACTATTTTAAAATATATTCATAATTTTTGTTGCGAATCGTAAATACTAAAGATATCTTTGTAGCATCTTTTACTTCATCCAAAACTTCAATATAATAAATATCATTTTCATTAGCTTTTTTACTTTTTACTTCCTTAAACTGAATACTATGAATCTTTTTTTGTCCATCTACTTCATAATAAAGATTACCAAAAGTCTCGATAAAATCATATAAATCATAAATATTACTTAAGGTTTTTTCTTTTTCTAGATTTCCTTTTATTCTAAGTAAAGTCTTATCGTAATTGGTAGCTAAATTAGGTTTTACATATTCATATGATTTATAACATTCATCTGAAACACAAAAATTATATTCTAATTTATATTTATCTTGAATATCAAAAGAGGTTATATGAACTTTATAATCAGGTAAAATACTATCTTCAAAACTTAATGTATCGTTGATATTAGTTTCACTAGTTGAAGAAATTCCAGTTAAATTTTCATAGTCAACTTTAACTTTTGTAGAGACAAATCTTCCATCTTTATCGGTATTATTTTTATCAACGAAAGAAAAAATAATATCTTCTTTAATTAATTGTTTAGGTATTTTATAAATCAAAATTTTTTCTTCAAATTCACTCCCAATATTTTCACTTTGATAAACATTGCCAAAATCAAAGAAACTATTTTTATTTTCAGAAATAGGTGTATAAACATAATTATCTATCAAAATCTTCGTAGTAGCTATGTCTAAACCAATCTCTCCATTAGTATTGTTTTTTATTTGGAATTTCAAAACTAAAAAGTAATAATCTTCATCGATAACCTTACCTCTATAATTACTATTTACTAAATAGCTATTAGTTAAATTGACTGTAAAATTATTACCAGTAAAATAAACATTTTGATTTATTATTTTTTCTTTAGTAAAAATTAAAATACCAACAAAACAAATTAAAGAACCACTAACTAATGCTATAACCAGATTAAACAATAATTTATTTTCTTTATAAGTATATTTTAAATAACGAAGTCTTCTTCTCAAACCTCTAATACCTTTATTTGTATCAAAATTAAGTTGTACTTCGACTTCTTCACGATCTTCTTCATTTATTTCAATTTCTTTTAAATCTGATTTAAAATCGAATTTCTTAACATCGAATCCAGTAGCCCTAACTACTATAAAAATAACGCTCGCTAATTGAGCAATAAAAGTTACCATAACTAAATCTCTAATTAATCTTATCGCTCTTACATCTAACATCGTTACATATAAAGTATTCAATGTACCTTTTGAAACTTGTAACATAATAAAGGTAAAAAGATAAATAGCCATAATGATAATATAGAAAAAATAGGGTTTTTTCTTAAATGCCATAACAAACAAAACAATCAAAGAAAAAATAATTATTAGTAAAGGAACAATTTGAAATAATCCAGGCAATAAAGGACTAATTAAATCTTGACCTGTTACATCCATTATCGATGCACTATATTCATTAAAAAAATCAAGCAATAACTTAGTTTTATATATTGAATAAAACGCAAAAACAGCTAATATAATATGAATTAGCTTAAAGTGTTTTATAAAAAATGCATAAGGTTTTCTAAGTATCATATTGCCACCCACTTATTATAAGTAAATTATACAATAATTTGGTTGTTTTTACAATACTAAAATTTAAATTTGGTGAGTGATATAGGACTCGAACCTACGACCTTTACGATGTCAACGTAACGCTCTTACCAACTGAGCTAATCACTCATGGCTGCCCTAACTAGATTCGAACTAGTGAATAACGGAGTCAGAGTCCGCCGCCTTACCGCTTGGCCATAGGGCAATGAACAAATTATATCGATTGATATAATTTATATAATTCTTCACATTTATTTTTGTCCATCGGTTTTGTATCTTTTAAACGATATGGTATTTTCATTTTTGTATATTTAGGAACACCAATAGTAGTATAAGGTAAAAATTCAACTTTTTCTATATCATAATTAGATAAAAATTTTTTTAATTTTTTAATATACTCTTCGTTATCGTTTATGCCGGGAGTAATTACTTGACGAATCCAAATACGCTTGTTAAGTTTTTGACATAAGTTTAAAAATTCCAATGATTCTTCGATAGGTTGTCCAACTAAAGACAAATATTTATCTGATTCTAAAGCTTTAACATCAAACATAACTAAATCAACATATTTTAATACTTCTTCATTATTAGAACCGCCAAATCCAGCTGTATCTAAACAAGTATTGATGTTATTTCTTTTACATTTCTTTAAAATATCAATTAAAAATTCTGATTGAAGAAGTGGTTCGCCACCTGAAAAGGTGACACCACCTTCTTCACCATAATAATTTTTATATTTTAAAATTCGTTTAATCAATTCATCAGAAGTAATTTTAAAACCTTTACCAATAGCCCAAGTTTCAGGATTGTGGCAAAATAAGCATCGCAACTTGCATCCTTGCATAAAAACAACAAACCTTATTCCGGGACCATCGACTAAACCCATTGTTTCAATGGAATTAATATAACCTTCCATTAAATTGCCTCATGGAAAGTTCTTGAAATAACTTCTAATTGTTGTTCTTTACTTAAACGATTAAAGTTAACGGCGTAACCAGAAACCCTAATTGTTAAATTTGGATACTTATTAGGATCTTCCATAGCTTCTATTAATTTTTCACGATTTAGAACATTAACATTTAAATGATGTGCACCTTGTTTAAAGTATCCGTCTAAAATACTAACTAAATTATTTATTCGTTCTTCATCACTATGACCTAAAGCATTAGGGACAATAGAAAATGTATTTGATACACCATCTTGACAAACATCTTTATAAGGAATTTTAGCAACTGAATTTAAGCTAGCTAAAGCTCCATTTTTATCTCTTCCATGCATAGGATTAGCTCCTGGAGCAAAAGGAATTCCTTTCTTACGGCCATCTGGTGTACTTCCTGTTTTTTTACCATAAACAACATTAGAAGTAATAGTTAAAACTGATAAAGTATGAACAGCGTTTTTATATAATGGATGTTTCTTTAATTCTTTGATAAATGTATTAACGATATCCACAGCAATGCTATCAACACGATCATCATCATTACCATACTGTGGATAATCACCATCAATTTCAAAATCGATAGCTATACCATCTTCGTTTCTAATCGGTTTAACTTTAGCAAATTTAATTGCTGACAACGAATCTGTAGCAACAGATAACCCAGCTACACCAAAAGCCATCAAATGCTCAACATTAGTATCATGCAAAGCCATTTGTGATTTCTCATATGCGTATTTATCGTGCATATAATGAATAATATTCATCGCATCAACATAAGTTTGCGCTATTTTTTCTAAACTTTTAAAATAAGCTTTTTTAACCGTTTCATAATCCAAAATATCATCAGTTATTTTATCTAATCCTTCAACAACTAACTTACCACTTATCTCATCTACGCCACCATTTATAGCATATAGAAGTGATTTGGCTAAATTACATCTTGCACCAAAAAATTGCATTTGTTTTCCAACTTTCATAGCCGATACACAACAAGCAATAGCGTAGTCATCTCCATAAATAGGTCGCATAATATCATCATTTTCATATTGAATAGCATCAGTCAAAATAGATATTTTTGTACAATATTTTTTAAAGTTATCAGGTAAATTAACTGACCAAAGAACTGTTAGATTAGGTTCTGGGGAAGTACTTAAATTGATTAATGTGTGTAAATAACGAAAACTATTCTTAGTCACCAAACTTTTACCATTTAAAGCCATTCCTCCAACCGATTCTGTTACCCATGTTGGATCACCGGCAAACAACTCATTATATTCAGGTGTTCTTAAGTGTCTAGCTATTCTTAGTTTAATTACAAATTGATCGATAATTTCTTGTGCTTCTTTTTCAGTTAAAGTACCATTTTCTAAATCTCGTTCAATATATATATCTAAAAAAGTTGAAGTTCTACCTAAACTCATTGCTGCACCATTATTTTCTTTAATAGCAGCTAAATAACCAAAATATAACCATTGAGTTGCTTCTTTAGCATTACAAGCTGGTTTAGATATATCAAATCCATATTTTAAAGCCATGCTTTTTATCTCATTTAAGGCTTTAATTTGTTCACTTACTTCTTCTCTTAATCTAATATTATTTTCATTTATTTCAGTTATATTTTTCAAATCTTTTTTCTTGTCTTCAATTAAAAAGTCTATTCCATATAAGGCAATTCGTCTATAGTCACCAATTATTCTTCCTCTACCATAAGCATCAGGTAACCCAGTTAATAATCCAGCGCTCCTTGCTCTTCTAATTTCTTCTGTATACGCATCAAAAACACCATCATTATGTGATTTGCGATATTCTTTAAAATGTTTATCTATTTCTTCATCTAATGTATAACCATAAGCTTCCAAAGATTTGTGGGCCATTCTAATACCACCATATAAATTAACTATTCGCTTTAAAGGTTGATCAGTTTGTAGTCCAACAATAACCTCATTTTCTTTATCAATGTAACCAGGTTCAAAATTATCAATACCTGAAATTATTTTTGTTTCAATATCTAAAACGCCTTTTTTTAATTCCTCTTTTGTTAATTCCTGAACTCTATTTAAAACTTTTCTTGTTTTATCTGTTATAGTTTCGAGAAAGGAATCATCACCATTATATTCTTTATAGTTATTTAAAATAAAATCTTCAACATCGATTTTATTTTTCCAATTTTCACCTTTAAAATTAATCCATGCTTCCATTTCATTACCTCCTATAGCATATATAAGTATACCATAAAATTATTATTTTGTAATTATTTTCACCTATTAAATTTAATTCTTTGTAATATAATGTTGATAATATAGATCTTTTTAAATTAATCAAAATAAAAAGGCTTTGCAAATAAAGACTTTTGACTGTATTTAGCGCCTTGGGTAAAGACATTTGGAAATTTATATTAAGATTAATTTCCATAACAAGTATACCTTTTTTTAAAAGCGCTAATTTATTATCCATAATTTTTAGTACCACCTAATAATATTATACACCATAACTTTTCTTTTTTCTTTTGTAATATATTTAAAAACTCGAACTCTTTACAAGGTTCGAGTAGCAAACAATTTGGTGCTTGTGGTGGGAATCGAACCCACATGATCATAGATCACACGATTTTGAGTCGTGCGCGTCTACCAATTCCGCCACACAAGCAGATAATAAGATTATAACATATAATCTTATTTTTTGAAATATTTTTTAAAATTTTTCTTCATTATATTTAGAATTATATAAATCTTTAATACTATCATCGACTTCGACTTTAATATCAGGAAGATCAGAAATGGACTTAAGACCAAAATAATCTAAAAACATAGGAGTAGTACCATACAAAATTGGTCTTCCTGCGGTTTCACTTCGACCAACTTCACAAATTAAATTTTTATAAACTAACTTTCTTATCATATGAGAACTACTAACACCTCTTATTTCATCAACTTGTACTCTTGTTACAGGCTGATTATAAGCGATGATAGCAAGTGTTTCTAAAGCTGATTCACTTAAATTTTCATTATCTTCTAATTCGACTAATTTTTGAATATATTGCTTATTACTTCGTTTTGTAATTAATTTTAGTCTATTTCCTAATATCGTGAGTTCTATTCCTCTATTTTCTGATTTATAATTAGCTTGTATTTCATCTAACAATTCATTAAATCGTTGCTCATCAATATCTAAAATTTCCATTGTCTGTTGGAAACTCAAACCTTCATCACCCACTACGAAAAGCAAACTTTCTAAAATTGACTGTAAATTCATTATTCCACCTCACATAATAATATGTCTTCAAAGTTATTATCTTGAATTATTTTTAATTCTTTATTCTTTGCTAGTACCAATACTGACAAAAAAGTAACAACAATATAACTTTTTGATCTAATATCAAATAATTCTTGAAAATTTACTTTTTTATTTTTTTTGATTATATCTTTAATTTGTTTACTTCTTAGAGTTATTGAGTATTCTTTAGTAGTTATCTTAGTATTAAGAGGCTTTTCAATTTCTTTCCTATTTAGAAATTTTTCAAACGCTTTAATTAGATCAGTCAATTCAATTCCATCAGCCAAAGTTGATACTGATTGAAATTCATCAAAGTCACTAGATTTTTTAGTAAAATACTCTTGACGATCCAATTCTAATTCATGAAATTTAGATGTTATATCTTTATAATGCTGATATTCCAACAATCTTTGAATCAACTTTTCTTTAGGATCCTCTTCATATTCATCTTCAACTAATTCTGGTTTGGGCAATAACATACTAGCTTTCATTTCAATCAACTCGGCAGCCATAACCAAATAAGAACTAGCTATGTTTAAATTTAAATCTTCCATCTTTTTTATATAATCTAAATATTGTTCTGTTATTTGCTCAATTTTGATATCATAAATATCAATATTTGACTGTTTAATTAAATGAAGCAATAAATCCAATGGACCTGAAAATTTATCTATAGTAAAACAATAATCCATAATATTTACTCCTTTAACTTCATTAATTATAACAAAAAAAGATAAAAAAATCTATTATTTATCTTTTAATGTCAATCATTTTTAAAAAGTTATATACTTTTATATATATATTTTCCCAATTAAATTCTAGTTCATCATAAATTTTTTTAATAGGATTTTTTACTTTTAAATTTCTATTAAAGATTTCTAAACACAAAAAATTAATCTTATATTGTTCATTTTCTCTAACCATATTATCTAATTTTGAATAAATAAATTTTCTTATATTATTTTCATTTCTAGTCGTAAAATGTTCATATTTATTATCTATTAAATTTTTATATTCTAACTTTGTATATTTTAAACTTTTACTATATTCAATTATTTCTATTTCTTCTTCTAATAACAATTTGCTATAAGCTTTTATATTACCATTTTTATTTAATAAAAACGCCATAACTTCGCTTTTATCTGTTGCTAGGAAACAATATTCTAAAGTCTGTTTATTTTTCCTAGGAAATATTTCTGTTTTGTTGTATATTTTTGATAAGAAATCCATCGATATTTTAACTTTTTTATTTATTAGATTATATAAATCGTTTGTTTCTAATAATAAAAAAGGAATTTTTCTAACATGGATAATTTTATCTTCTTTATTCCACTCAAAAATTTCATAGGGAATTTTATTATAATTTAGGAAAATATCGTATATGTAATTCATCTTTTTCCTCCTTAGGTATACTAAAACACATTAAAATTATTCCAATTATAAAAATCAAACATTCAGGTTGTCTAATAATAAAATTAACATATTGCCAAAAATTATACCCTATTGTTGTTAAATTTAGATAAATTATTATATAAATTGCCCCTATTAAAGTAAAACCAAATCCTACTAAAAAGAAGAAAAATCGAATCATTTATTTCACCTAATTTATCTTATGAAAAAAGTTCTATCTAATATGATAGAACTAATTTAAAACACTATATTTAAAATAATCTTTTTTTAATGTATTATCACTAGCTGTAAACTTATTGCTTAATATTTTGTTTATATTCTTAATGTAATCTTCATTAACTTGATTATCTTTTAATTCATAATCATTTTTACTGGCTATATAAATGGCCTTATCTGTGACCCAACTACCGGTTGGAAACAAAGCGATCGTTTCTTCATCAGAAAATATATCTTTACCGATATAATATCGTGGGTCATAATTCAAATCAAATAAATTAGCTAAAGTTGGTAATATATCAAAGGTACTAGCCGTTTTGCTAATAACTTGGGCATCAACAGTATTATTATAAATAACAAATGGCATTCTATCCTCATTTAAACCTTCATATCTATCAATAGGAGAACGTTCTGCTAAATAATCAAAATCCAAGTTATATGGATGATGGTCACCAAAAAGCACAATGACAGTATCATCTAATTTATTATCTTTTTCTAAACTTGAAATTAAATATTCTAAACTTTGATCAAACTCAATTGCTTTAGCTAAATATCTTTTCATCGTTATATCTGTATCGAGGTTTTTGACTTGATTCCAATTTTTTCTAGTTGTAGCATCGTCGAATTCATACGAAAAATGCATTGAAACAGTTATAACAAAACTAAAGAATTTATCATCTTCACTAAACATTGGATAAATTTTCTTCATTAATTCTAGATCACTAGTCCATCCACCATTAGTACTAAAACCTAATTTGTCCGAATTATAAAAAGTAGATCCCATATTTTTATGAAGTTTAGTTCTTGGATAATAATTATCACTCCAACCATGATAAGATGTTGATGTGTATCCGGCATGATTAAACAAATTGAAAATACTTGAACTATAATTGTTATTTACATAAGTAAATGGCGTACAAACTGAATTGCTTGGAATAATTGAAGTTAAGGCGATAAACTCACTTTCACCTGTTGTACAACTAAATTTAGGAGCATAATAGTTATCAAAATACCATCCTTCTTTAGTTAAACGATACAACGTTGGCGTTAATTCTGGATCAATAGCTGCCAAATCCAAAGCTTCCACCATAATTAAAACTAAATTTTTATCTTTAAAAATACCCGTGTATTCATTTTTATCTGTAATTGATTGACTCATATAGTATTGATGAAGATTTTTGATGACCTTATCATCTTCATTATCAATTAACTTCTGCCAAGCAGAATCATCGATATGTCTAGTATAATCAGTAGGTTCTTCTTCGACTGGTGGTGGGGTAATATCAATAATATTATTAGCTTCGCTACCACCAATAAAATAAAATAAATCTCTTATAATAAAACGAGTTGTTCCAAATTCTTTCAATGATATGTCGATTAGTGTAGGAAAACGATATAATTCTTTATTATCTTTCAATTGATTATCTGGAGTAACATTTAAAGTCAATAAAGATATTATATGAACTACTATAATGGTTCCTATAACAATTAAACTATTTTTCCAAGTTGGTTTTTCATAATTAAACCATTTTTTCTTCCAAATAAATAAAACTATCAAAATAATCAAAGGTAAAAAACATAAATAATACTCTAATCTAATACTAGATATAAAAGTTGATACTTCATTACTAATACGATCGGCGTCTCCACCACCACCTAACATACTAAGTGACATAAAGTTACCCATAAAATTTTTAAAATTAAGTTGTAATAAAGTATATAATCCCATTACTAAAACAATTAAACAACTCAAAATTTTAGCAACCAAAGGTTTAAATAATGTAAATATAAATGAACTAACTAAACTAAAGGTTAAAGTAAATAAAATAATACGTAATAGTTCAAAATCAAATATAGTATGAAAAGATATACCCTTAAACAATAATTCTATAAAAGTTAAACTAATAAATATACATAAAAAAAAATTCCAAAAATATTTTCTCATACCACTCACTCCATTTATATTATATATCTATTTTTTGTTATTGACAATATTTAATTTTAATGTAAAAATATTAGTGGTGAAGTTATGAAACGATTTAATATGATTGATGAAGGTTTTAAATGTGAGAAATGTAAAAAAATGGTTGCTCCATTAAAATATACAGCTCGCGATCATTGTCCTTACTGTCTATATTCTAAACACGTAGATATTTATCCTGGCGATCGTAACAATCAGTGTCTAGGATTGCTAATTCCTATCGATATCGAAAAATTTAAAAACTCTTATAAGATAATTTATAGATGCAGCAGATGCAATCAATTACACAAAAATATAATTGCCGAAGATGACAATTTTGATGAAATTTTAAAAATAATGCAAAATAAAACCTAGTATAAAACTAGGTTTCTTTTCTTAAAATTTCCAAATATCATCATCATCAGACACATTTTTTTCTTCGTTATCATTCGATGAAGAAACATCAGCTAACGGTGTTGAATCTATTGGTTTCAAATCATCATTCTCTAATTTTTCATCAGAATCTTTTGGTTCATTAATTAGTTCATCAATTACAACTGGTTGTTCTTGAACTTCTTCAGTTGTATCTTTAGCTGTAAAATCCTCTAAAGGCGCAAACAAAGATTGATCGACATTTTCGTTAGTATCCGAAACATTAACGTCAGTCAAAGGTGCCTCTGGGTTTTCAACGGTTAAATTATCAGTAACTAGTTCGCTTTGAACTAAATCATTAATACCTTTATTATCAATTTCTACTTTTTCCTGTTTTTCTTCGGCGTTTTCTTTTTTTGACTTTTTTTCTTTTTTGGGCTTTTCCTTTGGTTTTTCTTTTGATTTTTCTTTTGGTATTTCTGTCTCCGCTTCAACTTTTTTACTTCTTCCAAAATCAGTTTTTTCAGCAAAATAACCAATAACAGCCATTAAAATTATTATTCCTCCAACTATAAACCAAATATAGTTATCTAAAATAAATTCCATAAACTCCTCCTTATTCTCAACAATATGATAGCACTTTTTTTTTATTTTTTCAACAGTATTTTTAATTTTTCAAATAATCTTTACCTTTGAAAGGTTCATCACGTAACAAATCAAAATAATTATTTTGTCTTAAAACCTCGTAAGTGGCTATTGCCACACAATTTGATAAATTTAAAGCTCTTACTTTATCGGTCATTGGTAATCGCATACAATGTTCTAAATCAGTTTTCAATATTTCTTTAGGGATTCCTGTACTTTCCTTACCAAAAATTAAATAAATTTCCTCATCTTTAGAAATTTTAAAATCAAAATCTGTAGGTGGTTTATTACCATATCTCGTAAAATAAAAATATCTACCTTTATTTTGTTCTTTAAAATCATCAAAATTTTTATATACTTTATATTGACAATTATTAATATAATTCACGCCACATCTTTTAATCGTTTTATCGTCAATTTTGAAACCTAATGGCTCAATTAAATGTAATTTAGAATTGGTTGCTACGCAAGTTCGCATTATATTGCCAGTATTTTGAGGAATTTCTGGTTCATATAAAACAATATTAATCATAATTGAGTTTGTTCCTTATCTAAATCCTCTAATTTAATTACTGGTAAAACGACATTTTCATCTTTACATAAGTCTTTAAAAGTTTCTCTAAACTGATCTAATTCTTTAATAATACTATCCGGATAAATCTTTCGACTAATAGCAATTGCATTATAAAAATCGACGACATCTACTTCAGTTTTATTATTATACAAAGCATTAGAAAAAGCTTGAGTCAAAACCGATAAGGCAACATCAGGATACATGGCTGCTAAACCATAAACACGTTTAAATTCACTTGTAGCACTAACAATCGCTTTAACTAATAGTTCAGTTACATAAGAATTATACTTCATTTTAATACCAGTTTGTTTTTCAATTTTAGGAATTGTTCCCATTAATATTTTAACTGTTACTTCTTCAGTTGGCTCTAAAACTTCAATTTTTTCAAATCTTCTTAAGAATGCTCTATCTCTTAAGATGTAGGTTTCATATTCAACTGATGTAGTAGCACCGATTACTTTTATATCTCCACGATCCAATCCTGATTTTAAAATATTGGCCAAATCCATAGGTCCTTCACTTTTATTGCCTATCAAAGTATGAATTTCATCAATAAATAAAATAGTTTTATCAACTTTTCTTAATTCTTCAACCAATTCAGTAGCAACTAATACTTCCCTTCCATCTACCACCATCGTTCCAAGTAATGAAGTTGAATTAAGCCTAATAATACGGTATCCTTTTAAAGCATTAGGTACTTCATTTCTTTGAATTAAATAAGCAATTCCTTCAACAATAGCTGTTTTACCAATACCTGGTTTACCAACTAACAAAGCTGATTTTTCAGGAGTTAACAATACGACTATTGCTCTTTTTATTTCTTCATCACGTGCAATAGCTGGATTGGTAATATATTCTTTTTTTGTTAAATCATCTCCATAAGTATCTAGTACACTATACATTTTATTCACCTACATATCCAAGCTTTTCTAAACTTTTCACTACGTCATCATAATCAGCAGCGCCAATAATTCTATCATATGTACTGGTCTCATTACCATCTTTAATAAAAATTGTAGTCGGAGTAGAAGAAACAACAAATTTACTATAAATTTTAGCATTCTCTTCTTCGCTTAAACTATTTAAATCAATAAAGAAGATATCAATTCCTTCATCCTTAGTTACTTTTTCCATAATTGGTTCATAATGCATACAAGCTGAACAAGTATCAGAACCGATAACAAAAACAAAACTTTCTTTATTATTCAATTTAGTTTCAAGTTCGCTATAACTAATACCAACATAACTACCTTTTTTACCACAACCAACCAATAATAAAGTTAATATACTTAAACATAATAATATCTTCTTCATAACATCATCTCCTTTAACATTATACAATATATCCAATAAAAAAAAAAGACTATTTATCTTTTTTTGCATAAGTAATTATTTGATCTGGTATTAAATAAATATTTTTATCCAACAAATCATCAATATCAATTCCTAATTCATCTACTAAATTTGCAATTGTTTGATTTTCTTTTGTAATATATAACCCTTTAGTAGTTTTAGGAATCAATAATTTTTGATTAGGATAAATATAGGAACCTTCTTCTAAGCCATTTAATTTTTCAATTACGTCTACTTTGGTATCATATTCTTTAGCTATTTGATACAAATTATCACCTTTTTTTACATTATAAATAAAATATGGTGAATTTAAATTAGGAACAACTAGTAATTGCCCTGGCGTTAATTGATCTATATTACCATTTAATTCTATTAATTCATTTACACTAAATCCTAAATTATCTGCAAGATTTCTAATTGTATCATTAGAAGTTACCTGATATACACTATACATAAAACACCTCAATAAATTATATTCAACTAATATAAAATGAAACCATTTTTTGACTTAATTTAACAATAATTATAAAAATGTAATAAAAAAAACGTTTATACCAACGCTGTTTTTATTTCTACTACATTCTTGGCTTGCAAACCTTTGTCTGTTTGAACTAATTCAAATTCAACATATTGTCCTTCCACTAAAGTTTTATAACCTTGTGATAAAATAGACGAATAATGAACAAAGATATCTTCATTTTCTTTATATTCAATAAATCCAAATCCTTTTTCATTATTGAACCATTTTACTTTGCCTTTCATAAATTTAAATCTCCCTTCTAGTAATTCGCTTACAATATTATTATAAAATCGCAGTAGTCTAAAGTAAAGAAATTTAAGAGTTCAAATTTCGACAATTTTCGACAGATAAAAAACTATAATGTTACTTTTTCTTTTAATAAAGTAACATTTTTGGCTTGAAATCCTTTATCAGTTTCGACAATTTCAAAACTAACAATATCACCTTCATTTAAAGTTTTATGCCCTTTTAATATTATCGAAGAATAATGGACAAAAATATCTATATCTTCCTTGTACTCTATAAAACCAAACCCCTTTGCATCGTTAAACCACTTAACTCTTCCTTGCATATAAGCTCCCTTCTATAAATAACGACATTTTTCATGATATCATTTTTACAATATTTTTCATGTTTTTTTGTTTGGAACTTATATTTTGTCGTCTCAATTTTCAACCATACGTAATCAATTATTTTTTTAATTCTATACAATCAGCTAAACAATTGTTTCGTACAAATTTATATATTACTTATATAAATGCGTGATATCCTTAAATACGGGGTAGACAATATGAAAACGAAAATAATAAATGGTTTGATGACATTAATAGAAAAAGAACAAAATTTTAATGAAGAAAAATTGGAAATTATTAAATACGGACTAGAGGGAGTATATCTAACCATATCGAAATTAATTATTATTTGTATACTAGCTTATATTTTAAATTTGTTTTATGAAATAATTGTATTTTTAATTTTATATAGTATTATTCGAATGACTTCATTTGGATTACATGCAAAAAAAAGCTGGGTATGTTTGTTATCTTCAACTATCATATTTGTATTTGTTCCATTTATAAGTTTACATATCATGATTCCTATTTACCTAAAAGTTATAATTGGAATAATTTTAATTGGATTAATCTATAAAAATGCACCAGCAGATACTCACAAAAGACCAATTGTTAATTATAAAAGAAGAATGATATATAAATACTGTTCAACATTTATAGCAATTATATATGTTTATTGTGCGGTTTTAATAGATAATAATTTCTTTAGCAATAGTTTTATATTCGCACTTTTAGTTCAAGTTGTTATTATTTCACCTTTAGTCTATAAAATTTTTAAGTCACCTTATAACAACTACCTAGCATATTTAGCCAATAATAATATTTAAATATATATCACCTATATATTTGAATATAAAGATTTAGAAGGAGGGAAGTATCATGGGATTTATTACATCACTTTTAGCAGCTATCGGTTCATTTACCGCAAACTTTGGCAGTAACGCTTGTTTCTTTTGTTTCTTTGATGAACCAGAATGTCCAAAAAGTTTAGTAAAATAAAAAAATGTAGCCATCAGAAGTGATTTGAAAAAAATCTACACGAAATAAAAAGCGTGTAGATTTTTTATGTGTTAAAATTAGTGTGAGGAGGATAAGTAATGGCAAGAGAATATAGGAATTTTACTAGAGAAGAAAAAATTAAAGCTGTAAAAATGGTTTTAGT
>CALVXM010000007.1 GCA_944371305.1 uncultured Bacilli bacterium
TTCTGATATGACTCTTTTTAATATTAAAAAATAGTATTAGTGATTTTTTCACCAACACTATTTATTATAGAACCAAAAAACATTATAAAATTAATGTTTTTTTGTAAGATTTAATCTTTTAGCTTCTTCTTCTTTACTTAATAAACTTTCTTTGATGTTTTTATAAGCGATGATATCTTTTTGGGTTTGAGATAGTTCTTCAGTTTTAACTTCTTGTTTTTCTTCTTTTACAGTAGTTTCTTCTTTTTTAATTTTGTTTTGGTCTTGTTTTTTATCGATTATGTGATATTGTAAAGCGGTTGCCCCTTGAAAAATATTAGTAATACCTATTAATGGAATTAAATTTGTAATTGATAGATTTAAACATTTAAATAGATATAACAGAGTTAAACTTATATATAAAAAATTAGTTTTAATTTTTCCTAGTAGAGTTGAATGAGGGTTGTTTTGTTTGACTTTTGATTTGACGTTGACAGATCCAATTACAATTTCTAACAACATACTAGGTAATATAATTAAAGGATTAGTAAATAAAAAAGGTAAAATTAATCCTAAGGCAAACATTTTATCACTTATAGTATCTAGTAGTCTTCCATATTCACTAGTGGCATTCCATTTGCGCGCTAAATGACCATCAAAAGCATCAGTTAAACCAAATAATCCAGCAATGATAGCAGCTATAGTAAAATTACCTAAAATAGCAGCAGGTGCGATTAAAAAAGGTGCAAGAATTCGTGATTTAGTTAACAAATTAGGAATTCTTTTTTTCATTTTTTCTTTAAAAGTTTTTTCATTATTAATGGAATTTAAATATTCTTGTTTACTTAGATTGTAATTATCGATAACTTTTTGAATTTTATCTTTCATAGGCCCCCCTTACGTATTTAATATTTTACCACATTTTCATACTAAAAGTACATAAATAATTAAAACGTGCATATAATATTAATGTATCAATTTGATACATTAGGGAACTCGTAGGATTACGGTTTCCTTTTTTTGTACAAAAAATGTAAAAATATGGAAAAAGGTTTTTAACTATATACAAAATATGTCGAAAAATGTTATAATTATTAAAGGTGAGGCTATGAAAAAGTTAGTTAATATTTTATTGCTTTCAACAATTTTTTTTATGAACTTAGTTCCTCCTGTTTTAGCGGAAGAAGTAAGATATGGTTATGTTAACTCAACTGAAGGTAATGGTATCTCAGTAAGAAAAGGTCCAGGTACTAGTTATGATAGGTTAAGTGATGGTTTAGCCGAAGGTGAATTAGTTAAAATCTTAAGTGAACATAAACCTAATGATGGTACCAATAGTAGTTGTAGTTTATGGTATAAAATTGAATTTTTGGAAGTTGATGATGGTTTAGGATATGCTTGTGCAGATTTAGTAAAATTAATTGAAATTCAAACCGATGAGAGTTTTGAAGAAAGTTTAGAGTCTTTTCCTGAAAGCTATCATGATTCTTTAAGATTGTTACATACAATCTATCCTAATGCTATTTTTAAAGCTTATGATACAAGATTAGATTTTAATACGGTTGTTGAAAATGAAACTGTTTTAGGAAAAAGTTTGATATGGGATTCTAATAATTCTCGAGATGGTTTAAAACATATGGATAGTTATAATTATAAAACTAATAAATTTGCTAACGATTATTCTGGCGGTGGTAAAAATTGGTATGCTGCTAGCGATGAGACAATTGCTTATTATGTTGATCCAAGAAACTTTTTAAATGAATCACGAGTTTTTATGTTTGAAAGTTTATCTTATAGTGCAATTACCCATAGTGAAAGTGGAGTTGAGGCAATTTTAGCTGGTAGTTTTATGGCTAAAGAGAAGGTTGATGGTGGTAAAAAAAGCTTTGCGCAGGTTATTATGGAAGCAGGTAAAAAATATAACGTCAATCCTTACTATTTAGCTAGTCGTATTTTGCAGGAAACCGGATCGACAAGGAGTGATTTGGTTAAAGGTGATTATTCAGGCGAATATGATAAATATGATGGATATTATAACTTCTTTAATTATGGCGCTAGCGGTGATGATGTCGTTGGTAATGGCCTAGCTTATGCTTATAAAAAAGGCTGGAATTCCGAAAAAAAAGCTATTATGGGTGGAGCTAGCTTAATCGTTGCTGACTATATTAGTATCGGGCAAAATACTGGATATTTTCAAAAATGGGATGTTACATGTCGCAAAGATAATGTTAATGATTGTAGCTTTTATGTTCATCAGTATATGCAAAATATCGAAGCACCTTATAGTGAAGCTAACTCTACTTATAAAGCTTATAAAGAAATTTTTGGTAAAGATTTTTATGATTTAGCTTTTGTTTTTACAATTCCTGTTTATAAAAATATGCCTGATAAAAATAGTTTACCTAGTGAAGATAATCCGATTAATTATTTAAAAACACTGACTGTTGATGGTAAAAGTGTCACTAATTTCAATAGTTTAAAAACTAGTTATTCAATTAATATTCCAGAAACGACTAAATCGGTAAAAGTTGCAGCTACTAAAATCGAAAATCGTTCTTCAATTAAAGGAACTGGAACTATTTCAATTACTAAAGATGGTCAGGTTATTCCAATTACGGTAACGGCCGAAAATGGTGATAAGTTAGTTTATAATATAACTGTTAATTTAAAAGAAGTGAATACTGAAGAAATGACTTTAGCTGAAACTATTGCTGGTATTAAATCAGGTACTTTTAAAGATGGTTATATAACAGGTTTAACCAATGCAAATAGTATTTTGAAAGCAGTTACTGATGTAAATCCAGAAGCAGAAGTTGTCGTTAAGGATTTAAATAATAAGACTGTTAGTAGTTCAGTTGGAACTGGTTATAAAGTGACGATTACTGTTTTAGATGAAAATAAAACTTACGAAGTTGTAATAATTGGTGATACTAATGGCGATAGTGAAATTGATATTTTGGATTTATTACGTGTTCAAAAACATATATTAAAAAGTTCAACTTTATCTGGTGCTAATGGCAAAGCTGCCGATGTTAGTAAAGATGGTAAAATCGATATTTTGGATTTATTAAAAGTTCAAAAGCATATATTAGGAAGTAGTACAATTAAACAATAGGAGGTAGTATGAAAAAAGTATGGTTATTATTATTTAGTTTATTTTTCAGTTTTATTTTGATAGATAATGTCGAAGCAGCAAGTGCTAGTATTAATGCTTCATCTTCTAAATCAACTGTTATTGTTGGTGATACAGTAACAGTTACAGTCAAAATATCTTCATCATCAAATTTAGGTGCGTGGAACTTTGATGTTGATTATTCATCAAATTTAACTTTTGTTAGTTCTAGTTTTGGTGGATTATATATTGCTGATGCTGCTCAAACTGCTACTACCAAAAGTAAGAGTTATACTTTCACTTTTAGAGCTAAATCAAGTGGAACTGGTAAGGTTAGTATCAGTAATGCTAGAGTTATAGATTTTGATACAGAAAAAAACATGTCAGTATCAAAAGGAAGTACTAGTTTTAGAATCATGACACAAAGTGAACTAGAATCAACGTATAGCAAAAATAATAACTTATCAAGTCTAGAAGTTGAAGGTCATAATTTATCTCCTATATTTGATAAAGATACTTTAGAATATAGTTTAGAGTTAGAATATGGAACTGAAAGTATTAATATTAAAGCTACTAAGGAAGATAGTAGGGCTAGCGTTGACGGAACTGGAAAGATTAATTTGTCTGAGGGATTGAATGTTTTAAAAATTATTGTTACCGCTGAAAATGGTAGTACTAAAACATATGTCATCAATGCTACTGTTAAAGAATTAGATCCAATTAATGTTACAGTTGATAGTGAAGAATATTCAGTGGTAAGAGAGAAAGAGTTTCTTCCTAATGTAGGTAGTACTTATCAAGATACTGTTATTAAAATAGATGATAAAGATGTTCCTGCTTATTATAATTCTATTACTGATTTTACCTTAGTAGGTTTAAAAAACAAAGCCGGTGATATTAATTTATATCTTTATAAAGACGGAACTTATAAATTATATGAGGAATATAATTTTAATCAATTAGCTATTTATCTATTAGAGATGGACGAATCACTATTACCTAGTGGTTATTCTAAAAATAATATTAAAATAGGTGATAAAGAAGTTGTAGCATATACCAAAGAAGGTTTAGAATATCCGATTGTTTATGGTTTAAATATTGCAACTGGTGAGAAGAATTTATATAAATATGATGCTAAAGAAAATACTATTCAAAGAGTTGAAAGTACTAGTTCTAATAAAGAAGAATTATATTTTAATATTATATTAGGTTCATTAGGATTTACTGCTGTATCTTATTTATTCTTTATTACATTGTTAACTAAGAAAAATAAGCAACAAAAAAATTTTTTAGAAAAGACAATGCGCATGAATATTTCAGATATTAAAACGGATAAAGATTTAAGTGATACTTTATATAAAAATAATGAAAAATTAAGTAAAAAAGAGCAAAAGAAAAGTAAAAAAGAAAATAAGAAAAAATTAAAAAAAGAAGCCAAGAAGACTGATGATGATGAAATGGCTAGTTTATAAGAACTATCGTAAAACGATAGTTTTTTCATAAAATCTAGTTTTTAAATCATTAAAAACTATAAAAACTTAAAAAAAGATAAATTTTACAATAAAAAACTAACTAAATGTTAGTTAAATCATTTATTTATTAAAAATTTTTTAATTTCATTAGGATCTTTATCATTAAAAATAATATCATAAATTAGATTAATGATAGGAATATTTACTTTTTTATTATCTAGTAGTTTATAAATTGATTTTAAAGTATATAATCCTTCAATGGTAGTATTATTTTTGAATTCTTCAATTAATTCTTTAGGCGTGTTTTCCCCAACCATTTTACCGAATCTAAAATTTCTACTTTTAATACTAGTAGCTGTTAATAATAAATCACCAAATCCAGCAAATGAAAGAATAGTTTTTTTATCGCCACCTAAAGCTTTGATTAATTCTTTTATATCATGTAGTGATTCAGTTATAAACATTGCTTGAGTTGATTCTGGTAATCCCATACCGTCGATCATTCCGGCTGCTATAGCGATAATATTTTTAACTGAGCCACATATTTCAATACCAATAATATCATCAGTTGTTCTTAATTTTAAGTAATTATTTTGTAAGGCATTGATGACTACTTTTTCAGTATGGTTATCATTAGTAGCTAATGATAGTCCAATTGGTACTTTTTTGATAATATCAATCGCAAAACTAGGACCAGATATAACAGCAATTTTATCAGTTTTAATATATTTTTTAACGACATCATCTACAAACAAACATGTATCTTGTTCAATTCCTTTACTAGCAATACAAATTGGTTGATTTTCATAATAATCACTTAATTCTTTGGAAACTGAATCAACAAAACCAGCTGGAACAGCAATAATAATTAAATCACTATTTTTAACAGCTTTTTTCAAATTATTTGTATATTCAAAGTTATTTGGTAATATAAAATCAGGTAAAACACGGTTATTAGTGTGATATTTCTTTAATTCTTCTAATTCAGTATCTAATTTTGTCCAAATAGTTATATTATGGCTATTTTCATTTACCATTGTAGCTAGAGCTAATCCGTATGCTCCAGCGCCTAAAATTGTCACTTTCATAAAATCACCAATATTAGTATAACATATTTTTAAAAGTATAAATTATTAAATATTGCAGTCTTTGTAATTGTATGGTATACTTTTTTTATAAGAGAGTAGGTGTTTAATGAAAGAAAGAATACATTATTTTGATAATCTTAAATTTGTTTTGATTTTTTTAGTAGTTTTAGCACATTTTATTGCTCCGTTAAAAGACATAACTTTTATTAAATATATATACTGGTTTATCTACATATTCCATATGCCATGTTTTGTTTTTATTCTCGGATTTTTTATGAAAAATACAGTTAAAGATGGAAAAATAGTAAATAATAAATGGTTAAATTATTTATTATTATATTGTATTATGCAATTGTTGTTAATAGTTATAAATGATTCTTCTTATACCTTCTTTACACCAAAACATGGTTTATGGTATCTTCAATGCTTAATTATATGGACTTTGTTGTTGCCTGTTTTAACGAGAATAAATCCTAAGCTTTGTATTATATTTACCTTTTTAGCTAGTTTAATTATTGGATTTGACGATAGCGCTGGTTCTGTAGCTAGTTTATCGCGTGCGGTTACCTTTTTACCATTTTTTATGTTAGGATTTTATGCCACTAAAGAAAATATAGCAAAAATAAAAGAGAACAAAAAAATAATCGTTATAACTACTATTTTTTCTTTATTAATTCTTTTAGCTTTATTGCAATTGGGAGAATTGAATAATTTTTCAAAGGTTTTTTATGGTAAAAGTTCTTATGATAATTCAAATCTTGGAAATATTGGAGTTTTATATCGAAGTTTATGGTATTTACTTGCAATATCTTTTAGTGCTTTATTAATGGCTTTTGTTCCTAAAAATAAAAATTTATTTACTAATTTTGGTGGGAGAACATTACAAGTATATTGTTTACATATACTTCTATTTGCAATATATAAAAAATTTGAAATATTTGAAGTTTTTAATAGTAACATTGGTGCAATCATATTGATGGTATTATCATTTGGATTAACTGTATTACTGTCTACCAAAATATTTTCGATTCCTTTTAATTGGATAATGAATTTAAAATTCAAACGAATATTAAACGAGTAGATAAAAATGATTGTTGCTATGAAATAGATACAAATAATGTATCTATTTTTTTATTAAAAATTGTAATTTAAAGCATTTTTTGTATAATGAATGAAAAATTAGTGGGTAATCGAAAAACAAAACTAACTTTCTGTCAATAATTTTTGATTAATTCCTAAAAATAAATTAAAAAAATTTTTTGATTAGTTCCTTTTTCTTTTGAAAATTTATTATTTGCCCGCTCGCTCGATTTTACGCATTTACAAATGCATAAAATCGAACGGGCGGGCAATCGTTTTTTAGTAAGCAAAAGAAAAGGAAAAAAATGAAAAAATTTGTAGTATTATTTTAATTGAATTTTTAAATTAATAATGTTATGATGTTGTTAGCAAAGGAGCTAATTCTTTTGAATTATAGCTACATAAATTAGTTGCAAATTCTTTTACTTCTAATTCATGATCTTTGCATAATTTAGTGAAATTCAAATTTGAATAAGAAATAGGTACATTATCAATACAAATAACCTTGTACCTTTTTTCTTTATATTCAACAATAATACCAATTTTATGACTTATATAAATATTAACTTTAACATTAGGTAAAATATTGTTGTTAACTATTTGAAATTTTTTGTTGTTTATAGTAAATGTTCCAGCACTATCTATAACTCTGGTTAATTTATTTGATAATAAAATATCTAAATCTATATACGATGGAATGGGAATAAATTTACTATTTTTATTTTCAGGTTCAACAGCAAATTTTTTGTTATATTTTTCTATATATTTAGGTAAAAATTTATTAGCTTCTTCAATGGTTGTAATATGATTTATTTTAAATTCAGTAACTAATCTGTCTTGTAAAGTTTCCCAAAGCCTTTCGATTCTGCCTTTAGCTTGTGAAGTAGAAACGGCAATTAATTCGATTCCTAGAAAATCCATAATTCTATGAAATTGAGTAGTAGGTTTAAGTTTTCCTTTTAATTCTTCTTCAATAGTTACTTTTTGATAAGAAGTGGGAAAAAACACAGAATATTTATCAGAATATATAGCAATAGGCGAACCATATTTTTTTAACATTTGCCTTGTAATTTCTAAATACCCCATAAGGCATTCATTTTCACACATATAAAGTCCAAGTATTTTTCCAGTTGCATCATCAATATAACCATGAAGAGAATATTTTTTACCAATATTGAACCAATCAAATGGCGTTCCATCAGTTTGAACTAATAAACCTTCTGCTTCTTTTCTTTTTCTTCTTCTATGTGTTTTTTTACATTTATGAGCTTTTTTAGATGTAATATGATTGTTATTTAAAATATTATATAAAGCAGAGTAAGAAATTTTAATATTTTCTCTTTCTTCTAATAAATCCCTAAAATGACTAAAATTAGTATTTGAATAGTCATCAGATAATTTTAATTGAATAATTTTTTCTTTTAACTCATTAGATAGAGTATGTACTGGTTTATAATTTTTATTTTTATGTTTTATTCCTTCTGGGCCTTCGTCTTTAAATCTTTTAACAATTTTTCTAATTTGTCTATCTGATAGTTTTAATATCTTAACTGCTTCTTTTTGAGTTCTTATTCCATCAACTACAGATTGAATAACAGTAATTCTTTTTAATTCGTTCATTGTAAACATTCCTTTCAAAATAATCATTCCTTTCATCTACATTTTGTTGTAGAATTTTAGGAATTATTCATAAATAAACTTATAATAGGAATTTATCATAAATTTAAGACAAAAACAAAACTAACTTTCTATACAATTAATTATATATATGATATAATATTTGTAATTAGGGAGGCGTTATGACTAAATGATAATAAAAAAAATAAATAAAGCGATGATGAGTGGTGATTTTTTGTTACGTGGTATAAAGAAAGTTGATCGTAGTTTACAGTCTTTGGCAATTAAAAGATTTGAAAAGAAAATCCCAGTTGATAATAATAAAATAATGTTTGTTACATTTCAGGGAAAATATACTTGTAATCCAAAGGCAATAGCAGAAGAAATTTTACGTCAAAAATTACCATATAAACTAGTATGGGTGGCTTTTGGAGAAAACATAACTGATTTAGAAACATTTAGAGATTATCCTAAGGAGCTAAAGATTGTTAAAAGAGGATCTTATGAATTTTATGAACAGGCAGCTTCAGCCAAAATTATAATAGACAATGCTTTAAATATGGAATATTTAAACTTTAACAAGAAAAAAAAACAAATAGTTATTCAAACATGGCATGGATCACTTGGACTTAAAAAAATTAATGATGTTAGCAATCAAAAATGGATAAAGAAGGCATTTAATTATGCATCTAAAACAGATTATTGTATATCAAATAGTAAATTTGAAACGAATGAAGTTTATCGTGATTCATATTGGAAAGATAATAAAATATTAGAGTATGGTCATCCAAGAAATGATATATTATTTTTACCAAAAACTAATAAGGAAATAAAAAAAATAGATTCAAAGGTAAGGGAGTTTTTTAATCTTGACAAAAAAACAAAAATATTTTTATATGCGCCAACATTTAGAGAAACAGATGATGCAGAAGCGTATAATATTAACTTTGAAGAAGTTTTAAAAGCTTTAAATAAGAAGTTTAATGATACTTGGGTTGTATTGGTAAAATTGCATTTTAAGGATAGAAAAGGTTTGAAATTGATAACTGATAGTAAGAATATTATTAATGCGACAAATTATTCTGATATACAAGATCTTATTGCCGTAAGTGATATTGCTTTAACAGACTATTCAAGTTGGATTTGTGATTGGGTTTTGACAAAAAAACCAGGATTCTTATTTGCTTCAGATTTAAAAAAATATATTTCTGAAAGAGGTTTTTACTATCCACTTGAAGAAACTCCTTTTCCAATTGCTGAAACAAATGATCAACTTATTGACAATATTTTAAATTTCGATATAGATAAATATGAAGAAAAACGTCAAGAGTTTTTAGAAAAAAGAGGTTGTTGCGAAAATGGTACTGCTTCAAAACAGGTAGTTGAATTAATAAAAGGAATAATTGATAAAGAAAGTAGGTAATTAAATGAAAAAAAACATAGCAATTATATTTGCCGGTGGGACTGGTACTAGAATGGGAATTGAAAATATTCCTAAACAATTTTTAGAAGTTGATGGTAAGCCAATAATAATTTATACTTTGGAATTTTTTCAAAATCATTTAGAAATTGACGAAATTTATATTGCTTGCATTTCAACTTGGATTGACTATATGAAAGATATTGTAAAAGAATTTAAAATTGATAAAGTAAAAGAAATTGTCGAGGGAGGAAAGACTGGACAAGATTCTATTTATAATGCCTTGATTGCGGCTAGAAAAAATAATGATCCAGATTCTAATGTTTTGATTCACGATGGAGTTAGACCATATATTACTTATGATTTGATTAGTGATTGTATTAATAGTATAAATTTATATGGTACAGCGATAACTTGTACATCTTGTTTTGAAACTATTATTATTAGTAAAGATGGTAATGAAATTAGTCAAGTTCCTTATCGAAAAGAAACTTATGCTGCCCAAGCTCCTCAAGGATTTGTATTAGGAGAAATAATTGAAGCACATAATCAAATGAGAAAAATTAATCCAGAATATGAAAATATTGTCGATTCATGTACTTTATATCGAGTTTTAGGAAAAGATGTGAAATTAGTACAAGGAAATAGAGGTAACATTAAGGTTACAACTCCAGAAGACTATTTTCAATTTAAGTCTTTATTAGAATACAAGAAAAGCATTGATGAAACTGGATTTAATGTTCCAGAAATGAGTGAAAAATTAAAGAAAATGGTAATGAATTAGGGGGTATTTATGAATAAAATAATTAAAGAAGATTTAAATAATATTTCGGTTGATTCTTCACTTTCAAAATTAAAAAATAAAAAAGTAATGATTGTTGGTGCTAATGGTTTAATTGCTAAATATTTTACTTATTTTTTAATGTACTTAAATGAAGAGAAAAATTACAATATAAAAGTTATCGCTTTGGCAAGAAATCTTGATAAAGCGAAAATTAATTTCGAAGATTATTTAGGTAATCCTAATTTTGAATTGATTCAACAAGATGTTTGTGATCCAATTAGTTATGATGGCGATGTTGACTATATGATTCATGCTGCTGGTGCCGCTAGTCCTAAATTTATTATCAATGATCCAGTTGGTATTATAAAAGCTAATACAATTGGAACTATAAATGTGTTAGAGTTCGCTAAAAATAAAAATGTTGATAATGTTTTATTCACTTCTACCAGAGAAGTTTATGGTAAGGTAGCTGATGATATAAGTTTAATTGATGAGGATGTTATTGGTAGTATTGATACATTGGAATCCAGATCATGTTATCCTGAAAGTAAAAGAGTAGCGGAAACAATTTTTAAAGCTTACTATAATCAATTTAATGTTCCTTTTACGATTGCAAGAATTGCTCACACTTATGGACCAACAATGGAAATTAAAAATGATGGACGTGTAATGGCAGATTTTATTTCTTGTGCTGTTGATGGAAAAGATATAACTTTAAATAGTGATGGTACTGCTGTTAGATCTTTTTGCTATATAACCGATACAGTGGTAGGATTGGTTAAAATATTATTATATGGAAAAATTGGTGAAGCTTATAATCTTGCCAATGAAACAGAACCTTATCCAATCAAAGAAGTTGCAACAATGTTAACTGACATTTTTCCAGAAAAAAATTTAAAGGTGGTTTTAAATACAACTGATTCTTTTAGTAAAGGTGGATATAGTAAAGTAAAACTTATTCACATGAACACTAAAAAATTAGAAAGTTTAGGATGGCAACCTAAAGTAAAATTAGTAGATGGAATGCGAAATACAGTTTTATATTTTGAAGAAGAGAAGAAACGTAGCAGATGATAAAAACAATATTTTTAAACTTGGCTTTATTAGTTTTAAAAACAATTTATGCCTTTATAAAAATTTTTCCAACTGAAAATAAAATAACATTTATAAGTCGTCAATCTAATAAACCATCTGTTGATATTAAATTGTTAAGCGAAGCTTTAAAAAAAAGTTTACCTAATTATAAAATAGTAGTTTTATCAAAAAAAATTGACGATGGGCTAATTAATAAAATATGTTATTGTTTTCATATCATTAAACAAATGTATCATATTGCGACTTCTAAAATTGTTATTTTAGATTCATATTGCATTTCAATAAGTGTTTTAAATCATAAGAAAAATTTAAAAGTTATTCAAATGTGGCATGCTATAGGTTTATTAAAAAAAGCGGGATACAGTATAGTTAATAAAACTGAAGGCAGAAAACAAACATTAGCTAAAACGTTAAAAATGCATAATAATTACGATTACATATTAGTTAGTTCAGATAATTTAAGAAAACCATTTCAGAAAGTATTTAATTGTTCAAATTCACAATTGATAACTTTACCGCTTCCTCGTGTTGATTTACTAAAGAATAAAAAATACCACGAAAACAATTGCATAAAAATATTTGAAGAATATCCGATTATGAAGGATAAAAAAAATATTTTATATGTGCCAACTTTTAGAAAAAATAAGGATTGTCATCAAAATAAAATTTATGAATTAATTAGTAATGTTAACTTTGAAGAATATAATTTAATAATTAAATTACACCCACTATCTAAAATTAAGATTGAAAATAACAATGTGATTAATGATAATAAGTTTTCTTCTATAGAAATGATTTCAGCTTGTGATTTCGTAATATCTGATTATTCGACAATTATTTATGAAGCAGCAATTGCTAAAAAGCCTTTATTCTTTTACGCTTTTGATAAAGACAATTATAAAGGAAATCGTGGTTTTTTTATCAATTATGAAAAAGAAATGCCAGGATTAATTTCTGGTGATTCTAAAGAAATAATTACTGCTATTGAGAATCAAAACTTTAATTTACGAAAAGTCAATCAATTTTTAAATAAATATGTCGATATGAAATTTAAGAGTTGTACTGATGAAATTGTTAAATTTATTAGAAAAAATTTAAAATAGGGTGGTAATTATGATAGTGTTAAAACAACCATATTTGGAAGATAATAATGTTTGTTGTGATTTTTATGAGAATGGAATAAAAAGGACTTTTTTCGTAAAAATTAACAGTGATTTAAAAATTGATTATAAAATCATGGATAGTTTTGTTTTTTCGATTGTCTTTTATGCCATATTAAAGAATCATGATATTAAAATAGAAGGGGCAATTTCAAATAGTTTTAACGAAATTTTGCTTAATGTTATTGTTCCTTCTTTATGTCAATTTTTAAGGAAAAAGAATATAAATATTAATGTCGACAAAATTATAAAAAATAAAACTAAATCAAAAGATAGTTGCATTTGTATAAATGACTTTTGTGTTGATACATTTGTAGTATTAAATAAGATAGAAAAGATTAATTATTTAGTCTATATTGATACAAATATAATAAAAAAAGATAGTAATAAATTTATTCCTAAATTTGAAAAATTTTGCAAAGAATTTAATTATCATAGTATAGTTGTTGAAAATAATTTTAATGATGTTTTAATTATTGATAAACCATATCAAAAGATTAATAGATTATTTTGCTACTTGGCTAGTTTATTTTTCTTTCAAGGACAAATATCGCAATTTTATGTCAACTTTAATGCGAATGATAAAATACTATCTTTGTTAAATTGCATTGACAAGCCAAAAATAGTAAAACTAGATATAAGCAATTCCTTAAATAGAATTGAAAAGATAAAAAATGTTAATAAAGAGAAGAAAAGTTATTCATATTTAAATGAATGTAAAAAAAGTAAAGACAAAATGTGTGGCAAATGTGATAATTTGTTGAAATTGGATTTTTTTGGAAATATCGCAAATTATAATAAAATTTATAATATGGAAACTTACAAAAAACAAAAGAACCATTGCATTGCTTTTTTACTAAGAAATGGTTCTAATTATCCTTATTTATATGATTACTATATTAATAACTGTTCAAAAAATCTAAAACCATATTTAATCAATGTTAAAAAAAATATAACTGATAAAAAATTGAATATTGGTTTAGTATATTTAGATGTTTTAAATTTTGGTGATATGGTTATTTATGATAATACTAAATACTTAGTAAAATTAGTATTAAAGAATTTAAAAATAAAAAAATATAATATTGTTTCGATTGACATTGGCGATTATAATAGTCGAAATTATAAAGTTGCTGAAGAAATAATTCAAAATAATAATAAAATATATGCAAATGATTCTGATTTTATAAGAGAATGGAAGAATAGTAAAAATTATAATTATTATTTAAAAAATGAGTCTCCAAAATTAAAAGATTTAGATTTAATTATTTTTGTTGGTGGTGGATTAATAAAGTATTCTAATCAACTTTACATTACAATGATGATTGATGAAATTACTAAATATGCTGAAAATAATAGAATACCAGTTATTTTTAATGGGGTAGGTATCGAAGGATATGACGAAAATGATGAAGTTTGTAAATTTCTTAAAAATGCTATTAATCGTAAAAGTGTTGTAGCTATTACAACTAGAGATGATATTGAAACATTAAATACTAAATATTTAACAAATAAAAATATTTATACATCTTTAACTTTTGATTCAGCTATTTTTTCACAGGAAACTTATGATATAAAGAGAAACGATGATAGCGAAACAATTGCGCTAGGTGTTATTAGAAGCAATATATATGAAGAATATGGTTCTAAAATTGACGAAGATAAATTGTTAGAATTTTATAAACAGACGATAGAAAAGTTAAGGAAACAAAAAATTAAGTTTAAACTTTTTACTAATGGTGGAATATCTGATTTTAAATTCATAGTAAAGTTGAAAGATTATATGCAGGAAAATGATGATTTTTATAATAATGTTGAATCAACACCTTGTAATGCATATGATTTAGTAAAAAAAATATCAAATTTTAAATTGGTTATATCTTGTCGTTTGCACGGTTCGATAATCGCTTATTCATTAGGAATTCCAACAATCGGATTGGTATGGAATCATAAGCAGATTTTATTTAGTAAAATGATTAAGCAAGAAAGTAATTTTATTCAAACAAAAGATTTTAATGCTAATTATATAATAAAAAAAATAAATGAAAATATAAGTGGTGGCGTTAAAGTGGATTTAACATCGCAAAAAGAAAAAGCGTATAATGAATTAGAAATTTCAATAATAAAAGCAATAAATATAAATATAAATCTTAAGGTTAAGCTAAATACAGTTTGACCTTTTTTATTCCTCAAAAAATGCTGAAATACTAACATTTAATGATTCGGCTATTCTTCCTAAAACAGCAATTATCAAATGTTTGTTTCTTTTTTCATTTTCGATATCGCAAATATATTTTCGAGACATTTCTGTCATATCCGCTAAATTTTGTTGAGTAAGATTTTGCTGCTTTCTAAATTTTTTAACATTTTTTCTTATAATTGTATAATAATATTCATCATCATGAACATAGGCTTTATCTCTTATACATGTTGCTTCTCTCATTACATCACCACTTATAACTATATTTTGTATTTTTTTAAGGATTAATATATAGGCTATTAGCCACATTTGTGATATAATAAAAAAGTAACTAGAAGTATTAGCAAAAAATGGATAAAATTATTGTTTGTTGCAAATACTAAAATTAAGAAATAGGAGGGTACAAGATGAAATATGGAGTATTAGTTAATAGGGGAACTCAAAACTTAGGCGATGATATACAATCTTATGCTGAATCATTATTTTATCCCCATGTTGATTATATGGTAGATAGGGAAACTATCGATAAATTTAAACCGGATAAGGAAGAGCCGGTTGGAGTAATTATGGGAGCATGGTATATGTGGAACAAATGGAACTGGCCACCTTCAAAATACATTGTTCCTCATATGATTGCATATCATCATTATGATAGATCACATCCTTTAAAAGCTTGTCCAATTACAACTGAACATTATACTGGTCCAGGCGGAGAATGGATGAAAGCTTATGGTCCAGTAGGTTGTCGTGATTTAGATACAATGGATGTATTAGATAAAATGGGAATAGATAATTATTTTTCTGGTTGTGTTACTTTAACTTTACCAAAACAAAAGAAAACTGCTGATCGTGGTAAATATATTTGTTTAGTTGACTTGAATCCTAAAGTAGAAGCTAAGATTCGTCAAATAGTTGGTGATAAATATGAAATACGTAAGCTAACTCATTCCGTTCCGAGAAAATCTAATGCATCATGGGAAGAAAAAGCGAAAGATGTTATAGATGTATTAACAATCTATCAAAATGCAGCATATGTTGTTACGAGAAGATTGCATGTAGCTTTACCATGCTTAGCGATGGAAACACCAGTTTTAGTTGTTATCGGCGAAAAGATGAATGATCCAAAAAGATTTAAGCCTTACGATAAATGGCTAAATTATGTTTTAGTTGATGACTTTTTAAAAGGAAAATATGAATTTGATTTTGATAAAGGAACACCTAATCGTAAAGAATATTTAGAAACTAGGAAGAAATTGATTAAGTCATGCAAAGATTTTGTTGCTTATTGCGAAAAAAATAGTGATAAAACTGTAGACGAACTTAATAAAACAAAATATACTAGACAAGAATTATTAGAATGGCAAAACAATTTAATGTGCGATGCGTTGAAAAAAATGTCTACCGAAAATAGAAAACTTTATGATAAGATGGTAAAACAAAAAAGCAAAAATGTTCAAATTAAAGAAGAATCGAAACTTGTTAAGAAGATAAAAAAATATGTTCCTGAGCCAATAAAAAACACTATAAAAAAAGTAAGAAAAAAACTAAAATAGTAGCACTTATAAGTGCTCTTTTATTTTGATTAAAAATATGATAAAATATTAATGTATCTTTGGAGGTAAAAATGAAGAAATTTTTTCAAGATGTAAAAAAATATTATAAATATATTATTTATTCAACTAAATCTAACTTGAAATCTGAAGTTGCTAATTCTTATTTAAATTGGCTTTGGTGGATCTTAGATCCCTTATGTTTCATGTTAGTTTATACTTTTATTGTTCAAATAGTTTTTAAAACTAATGAAGAATATTTGCCTGTTTTTGTTTTAATTGGTTTAACAGCTTGGAATTTTTTTAATTCTACGATGAATGGTAGCGTAAAATTAGTATCAAGTAATAAATCAATTGTTACTAAAGTATATATACCAAAATATATATTAATATTAATTAAGATGTTTACCAATTTGTTTAAGATGATGATTTCTTGGGGACTAATTTTAATTATGATGTTGATATTTAAAGTTCCATATACGTTATATATGTTACAATTTTTCCCGGTATTAATAGTATTATTTGTTTTATCATTCGGTTTTGCAACAATTCTTATGCATTTTGGTGTCTTTGTGGAAGATTTAAGCAATATTATTAAAATTGTTTTAAAGCTAACATTTTACTTATCAGGAATATTTTATGCAATTTCTACTAGAGTACCTGCTCCATACAATCAAGTGTTATTAAGTTTAAATCCAGTCGCTTTAATTATCGATTCGTTTAGAAGTACATTTTTATATGGTAACTTTGTTAATTATCCATTGTTAGGTGTTTGGTTATTAATTGGAATTATTATATCAATAATTGGCATTAAAACAATTCAAAAATACGAGAACAGTTATGTAAAGGTGATGAAATGAAAAAATATGCAATTACAGTTAAAAATCTACATATAAGTTATCGAACATTAAAAGGTTTTTCGATAAAAAAATCTTTGTTAAAATTAAAAATGAGTAAAGCGGAAGTTTTTGAGGCGGTTAGAGGTGTTTCATTTGAAGTTGAAAAAGGTAAAATTTTAGGTATTGTTGGTAAGAACGGAAGTGGTAAATCAACTCTATTAAGAAGTATTGCTGGGATATTTTCAGCTGATTCAGGTACTATTGATTTACACGGTAACACAGTTTCATTATTATCCATCGGAGTTGGTTTTCAAAGTAAATTAACTGGTTATGAGAATATATTTTTATCAGGAATGTTGTTAGGATTTTCTGAAAAGCAAATAAAAGAAAAGATAAATGAAATTATTGAGTTTTCTGAACTAGGCAAATTTATTTATAAGCCAGTATCTAGTTATTCAAGCGGAATGCATTCTAAATTAGCTTTTTCGATTACCGCTATCTTAGAAACGGATATAATGTTAATAGATGAAGTGTTTAGTGTAGGTGATATAAAATTTAAAAAGAAAAGTTATGATAAAATGAAGGAATTAATTTCTGACGAAAATAGAACAGTATTAATCGTTTCCCATAGTTTAGGAACGTTAAAAGAGTTATGTGATGAAGTATTATGGTTACATGATGGTAAAATAAAACAAATAGGTGATCCAGAAGAAGTTATATCGGCATATGAAGAATTTATGAAAAAAGATTAAAAAAATGATAAATATTTCTACTTATCATTTTTTGTTTTTTTATGTTCAATTATAACATCAGTTTTAATTATAAAAAGAATAACAACTAATAATAATATTCCATATAACAGGTAACCTAATTGTCTATCTATTAGAACATAGACAACTGATGTAAAAGCAAATAAAGCATCAATCAAGCAAATTATTAAAACCGTTTTTCTATGAGAAAAGTTCATTTTCAATAATTGGTGGTGAATGTGAAATTTATCGGGTTTGGTAATACTTTCATTTTTTAATGTTCTTCTAACGATAGCGAATAAGGTATCTAAAACAGGAATGGCGATAATCATAAATGGTATTACTAATGAAGTCATTGTAACATTTTTAAATCCTAATAAAGCAATAATACTAATGATAAAACCTAAAAACATTGAACCTGTATCGCCCATAAATATTTTGGCTGGATATCTATTATGCATTAAGAAACCTAAACAAGAACCTAACATAATGAAGCATAACATAAAATCTAGTCCATGAGAGTTTTTAAATATTGCAATAGTTCCAACGGTTAAAAAGAAGATACTACTTATTCCTGTCGCTAATCCATCTAGTCCATCAATTAAATTCATACAATTAATAAAAGTTAAAATAAATAAAATAGTAATTGGGTAGGAAAACCAGCCAAAATTAATATAAAACCCAAAGGCACTAATACTTGATAGTAGTATATTACCATGGACAACTACTACTAATATAGCGGCTAATTGACCTAATAATTTTACTTTGGCATCAAGTGGTTTAATGTCATCAATAATTCCTGTGATAATGATAATAAAACTACCAATCAAAATTGAAGTCATTAAATCATTTTGCTTACCAAAAGCCATATAACCAAATAAAAATCCGGCAAAAATGGCAAGACCTCCCAATCTAGGAATAGGGACCTTATGAATTTTACGATTATTTGGTTCATCCATTGCTCCAATATGATTAGCTATTTTTTTTACTATTGGTACTAAAATATAGACAAATAAGAAGCAAGTCAATATAACTAACAATATTTTTATGAATAATTCTGTCGACATAATACACCTCTAGATATAATTTTACCAAAATTTTAAATATTAGTCCATCAATTTAAATTTATATGTAAAGTTAAATACCATATTTTCCCATCTTTTTAACACATCATTTCTACATTTTTATTTTATAATTATTTATAGAAATGAGGTGAGATTATTAACATAAAAGTAATTGGAACTAATTGTAGTAATGGTATGAAATTATCTAAATTAGTCGATAAAGCAGTTGAAGAAATTGATGCTGAAATAAGTGTCGATAAATTAGATGATTCATCTAAAAATAAATATGGCATTAAAAATGTTCCTGGATTGGTTATTAATGGTCAAATAGTTAGTCAAGGAAAAGTTTTATCAGTAAGAGAGATAAAAAAATTATTGTTAGCCTAAAGATTCTAAATTTAGAATCTTTTTTCTTGTTTTTTATATTTTTTTAAAGTATAATTTAAAATAGAGGTTGATAATATGGATAAGAATAAGAAAAAAGAAATAGTTAGAATGCTACTTAAAAATGAAAAAAACATGGATGAAGAAGATTTGATTGAATTGTTATTTGATCAGCCAATAGCAGTCGATGTCGATAAATTAGATAAGAACAATTTAAAATTTTCTGATAAAGTTGCTGATAAAATCACTCAAATTGCTGGTAGTTGGTATTTTATTATTGGATTTACTTTATTTTTAATTGTATGGGTTGTTTTAAATTTGTATTTGTGGGATAACGTTGACCCATATCCATTTATATTGCTTAATTTATTATTATCTTGTATAGCAGCTTTACAAGCACCAATTATTATGATGAGTCAAAATCGACAAGCCAAAAAAGATAGTTTAAGAAACCAAAATGATTATCGTACTGATTTAAAAAGTGAACTTATATTAGAAGAATTACATGATCATATTGAAATATTAATAGCTAATCAAAAGAAAATAATAAAATTATTGTCAGAAAATGACTTGACTAAGAATAAGGAATAGAGTATACTTATAATTGAAGTAGGAATCATTACTACTTTTGAGGTGATTCATGAAATACTCAAAACAACGAGAACAAATCTTACAAATAGTCAATAATAGTTATTGTCATCCTGATGCTTATACAATCTACGAACAGGTGAAAAAAACAATTCCTAATATCAGTTTAGGTACAGTTTATCGTAATTTAAATGTTTTATGTAACAATAACTTAATTAGAAAATTGTCTATTTGTAATAAAAATGATCATTTTGATCATATTGATCATCATTGTCATTTATACTGCATCAAATGTCATAATATTATCGATATTTCTAATGATTTGTTACAGGAATTTGATAAAATAATTTTAGAAAATTTAAATTTTCGTATTTTATCAGATGATTTAATTTTGAATGGTATTTGTCATGAATGTAGTGAAAGGAAGGAAAATTATGGAATTAAAAGGAAGTAAAACTGAACAAAATTTGATGGCCGCTTTTGCTGGTGAGTCACAAGCAAGAAACAAATATACTTACTATGCATCTAAAGCTAAAAAGGAAGGATTTGAACAAATTGCTGCTATTTTTGAAGAAACAGCAAGTAACGAGAAAGAACACGCTAAATTATGGTTTAAATTATTACACGGTGGGGAAGTACCTTCTACGTTAGAAAACTTAGAAGATGCTGCTAGTGGCGAAAATTATGAATGGACAGATATGTATGCTGAATTTGCTAAAGTTGCTAAAGAAGAAGGATTTTCTAAAATAGCTTTCTTATTTGAAGGTGTAGCAAAAATTGAAAAAAATCATGAAGATAGATATAGAACTTTAATTGATAATATTAAAAATGATATGGTATTTAATAAACCAGCTGAAAATATGTGGATTTGTCGTAATTGTGGTCATGTACATTTTGGTGCTTCAGCTCCAGAAGTATGTCCAGTATGTTCACATCCAAAAGCATATTTTGAATTGAGAAGTCAAAATTACTAGGCTTATTTAAGCCTTTTTTTTGGAGGTAAATATGAATATATATGAAGATAGTGATAAAAGGGTACCTATTAAATTAGATAATCCTTCTATTCAAAGAGATTATGATAAATGTATTTTGTGTGGAGCTTGTAAAAATATTTGTAAATTTGCACAAGGTGTCTATGGAAATTATGACCACACCAAAGAGGCAATATGTATTAATTGTGGACAGTGTATAGCAGTTTGCCCAACAGGAGCACTTAGTGAAGTAAAAGATTATCACAAAGTAATTGAAAAAATAAAGAATGATAATTATATCGTTATTTTTCAAACAGCTCCTGCAGTTAGAGTCGCTTTAGGTGAACATTTTAATCTTGAACCAGGAACTTTTATCGAAGGGAAGCTAGTTAGTGCTTTAAGAAAATTAGGCGCAGATTATGTATTTGATACTACTTTTGGCGCTGATTTAACTATTATGGAAGAAGCTAATGAATTGGTTAGTCGAATTAAAGAAAATAAAAATTTACCGCAGTTTACTAGTTGTTGCCCTGCTTGGGTCAAATTTGTTGAATTATTTCATAAAGAATTAATACCTAATTTATCGACAACTCGAAGTCCTATTTTGATGCAAGGACCAATTATTAAAACTTACTTTGCTAATAAAATGCATCTTGATCCTAAAAAAATAATTAATGTCGCGGTTGCTCCTTGTACAGCTAAAAAATATGAGATAACAAGACCACAATTTAAAGCAGTGGCTAACTATTATAATGATGGTTCTTTAAAAGATATGGATTATATTATTACTACTAATGAATTAGCAATGTGGTTAAAAGAAGAAAATATTGATTTCAATTCTTTAGAGGATAGTAATTATGATGATTTACTTGGAAGTGGTAGCGGTTCAGGATATATTTTTGGTAATAGTGGGGGAGTAATGGAAGCTAGTGTAAGATGTGCTTATCACATTTTAACCGGTGAAGACCCAAAAGATAAATTATTAGAGTTTAACGATGTAAGGGGTGTCGATGGTATTAAAGAAGCTACTTTAAACATTAATAATAAAACTTTAAAATTAGCTATTTTAAGTGGGACAAATAATGTTAATAGACTTTTAAAACAGATTGAAGAAAATAATTTACAATATGATTTTATTGAAGTAATGGCTTGCCCAGGCGGCTGTATTTCTGGTGGTGGCCAGCCAAGATTAGAAGTACCTATTACTAATGTTATTAGAGAAAAAAGAATTGCGGGCTTATATAATAAAGATAAAAATTTAAAAATTCGTAGTAGTTATCAGAATAAAGATATTATTAAATTATATGAAGAATTTTTAAAATATCCTTTAAGCGATATATCTAAATCATTGTTGCATACTCATTATGAAGATAAAAGTAAATTAAAACAAACAATTGAATCTTGAAATTTATTTCCTTTTCTTAATTATTGAATATAATAATGAGAAAGGAGTTTTTTATGGATAAGTCGTATAGTTGCAAAGAATTTGAATCTAAATATCCACCTCAAGAACAGCCACGGCAACCAGGATTAGAATATTTAATGAATCCAAGACCAATCTTTGATAATAATTATCAAGGAAGTAATCGTTTAAAAGACAAGGTTGCTATTATTACTGGTGGTGATTCGGGAATTGGTAGAGCAGTTAGTGTGGCTTTTGCTAAAGAAGGAGCAAAAGTTGTCATAGTTTATTATGATGAACTAATTGATGCTAATGAAACTAAAGAATATATTGAATCATTTAATGGTGATTGTATATTGTTATGTGGTGATGTTAAAGATCATGATTTTAGCAAATTTATCATTGATACCACCTTAGATACATACGGTAAAATTGATATTTTAGTTAATAATGCTGGGGTTCAGTTTTATCAAAAAGAGTTAATTGATATAAGTGATGAACAATTTGACTGTACAATGAAGACTAATATATATGGAATGTTTTATTTAACTAAAGAAGCATTACCTTATTTAAATGAAGGTGCATCAATCATTAATTTAAGTAGCATTACAACTTTTATTGGTGAACCAGAATTAATTGATTATGTAACTACTAAAGGAGCCATAGTGGGATTCACTAGATCTTTAGCTACTAATTTAGCCTCAAAAAAAATTCGAGTTAATGCGGTAGCACCGGGAGTTTTTTGGACGCCAATTCAGCCATCATGTTGGCCAGCTTGGAAGATTCCTACGCTTGGTAGTGATTCAGACATGAGAAGAGCAGCTGAACCGTATGAAATAGCGCCTATTTTTGTTTATTTGGCTAGTGATGAAGCTTCTTTTACAACTGGTCAAATATTTCATATTAATGGCGGAGAGTATAAAGGTTAAAAAAATATGTAGGAAATCAATGATTTGATTTCTTTTTGTTTTAAAAGATGGTATAATTAAATTGGTGATAGTATGGATATAAGAATCAAAAACGCTTTAGAAAAAGAAAAGATAAGACAACAAAATAATATTGAATTAATCGCCTCAGAAAATTTTGCTTCCAAAGATGTAATGACTTTACAGGGTAGTATTTTTACTAATAAATATGCTGAAGGGTATTCTGGTAAAAGATATTATGGAGGATGTGTTAATGTCGATACTATTGAAGATTTGGCTATTGAATATGTAACTAAATTGTTTAATTGTAAGTATGCAAATGTTCAACCACACTCTGGTAGTAGTGCTAATATGGCAGTCTATAAAGCATTACTTAACGTTGGCGATAAAGTAATGGGAATGAATCTAGCTCATGGTGGTCATTTAACGCATGGTCATCCAATTAATTTTAGTGGTTTAGAATATGAAATTATTAGTTATGATGTCGATCCTGTAACCGAATTAATCGATTATGATAAGTTAGAAAAATTAGCTTTAGAAACCAAACCTAAAATGATTATTGCTGGTGCTTCAGCTTATTCAAGAATAATCGATTTTAAAAGATTTAGAGAAATAGCTGATAAGGTGGGAGCTTATTTAATGGTTGATATGGCGCATATTGCCGGATTAGTGGCTACTAATTTACATCCTTCACCAATTCCTTATGCTGATGTAGTTACATCGACTACTCATAAAACTTTAAGGGGACCAAGAGGCGGAATTATTTTAACTAATAATGAAGAAATAGCTAAAAAAATTAATAAAATTGTTTTCCCTGGTATTCAAGGTGGACCTTTGATGCATGTTATTGCTGCTAAAGCTGAATGTTTTTATGAAGCTTTACAGCCATCATTTAAAAATTATCAAGAACAGGTTTTAAAAAATATTAAATCATTGGCCAAAGTGTTAAGTGATAACGGATTAAGAATTGTATCAGGTGGAACTGATAATCATTTAATTTTAGTTGATGTAACATCACTTCATATAACTGGTAAAGAAGCAGAAACATTATTAGATGAAGTCAATATTACCGTTAATAAAAACACTATTCCTTTTGATAAAGAATCTCCTTTTAAAACAAGTGGGATTAGATTAGGTAGTCCCGCTATGACCACCCGTGGTTTGAAAGAAGAAGATTTTGCGGAAATCGGTTATATTATTATTGATGCATTACATAATAAAGATAAAGAACAATTAAAATTAAGGGTTAAAAGTATAACTGATAAATATCCCTTATAAAAATTTAATTAAAAAACAGTATTAATTATGTAAGGAGATGATCAATTTGTTATTAGATGGTAAAGTTTTAAGTAATAAAATTAAAGATGAATTGACAAAAAAAGTTAAAAATTTTTTAGTTAAACCTTGTTTAGCGGTAATTCAAATTGGTAATGATGAGGCAAGCAATGTTTATATTAAATCAAAAGAAAAAGCTTGTAATGAGATTGGTATTAATTTTATCCATGCTAAATTTGAAGAAGATGTTGATGAGCAAGAAGTGATTAATAAAATAATTGAATTAAATAATGATAAGTATGTTAATGGTATTTTATTACAATTACCAATACCTAAGCATTTTAATCAACAAAAATTACTTAATTTAATCGATAAAAATAAAGATGTTGATGGCTTAACTGATATTAATGTTGGATTATTATTTAAAGGAAATAATAATTTAGTTCCTTGTACACCTTTAGGTATTATTAAATTACTACAAGAATATAATATTGAAATATCAGGTAAACATGCTGTTGTTGTCGGTAAATCCAATTTGGTTGGGAAACCTTTAGCAATGTTGCTGTTGCAAAATGGAGCAACAGTAACGATTTGTCATTCTAAAACTGTTAATTTAAAAAAATATACTGAGCAAGCAGATATATTAATTAGTGCGGTTGGTAAGAAAGGATTAATAACTGAGGATATGATTAAAGATAATTCTATAATTATCGATGTTGGTATTAATCGGATTGATGGAAAACTATATGGTGATGTTGATTTTGACAATGTTATTGACAAAGCATCATATATTACACCAGTTCCAGGTGGAGTAGGACCAATGACTGTTGCTATGTTACTTAATAATGTTATTAAAAATTATGAAAATAATGTTGAAAAAAATTCTAGGTAATAATATTAAATACTATCGTTATGCTAAAAAACTTACTCAGGAACAATTAGGAGATTTACTTAATGTTAGTTGTAATTATATAGGTAGAATTGAAAGGGGACAACATAATCCTTCTTTAGACAAAATCCAATTAATCGCTGATATTTTAGAAGTAAAACCATACGAATTATTTAAGGAAAATGATTATAATTTGAAAAATAGAGTCAACTTAAAATAGCAATATAATATAAAATTTATAAAAAAAGCATATTTTATATTGTCAAATTTGATGAAATATGTTATCATTATATTGCTTGATTTTTGGCGACGTAGCTCAGTTGGCTAGAGCACCTGGTTCATACCCAGTAGGTCGAGAGTTCGAATCTCCCCGTCGCTACCAATTTGTATTTCACTAGGTATCATACCTAGTTTTATTTTGGTTTGATATTCAAGTTATTTTTCAAAAACATGAAAATAATTATAAATATTAAAATTATAAAATTTTTTTAGTAATTTTTTATAAAAACAATTCATAATCAAGATTTTGTAATAAATTTTGTATGATGATATAATTAAATATAGTGAATAGGAGTTAATCATGAAAAGGAGAAATCTAATTTTTAAAAATATAATTTTAATATTAAGTATTTTAATTTATTTCTTTTTGGTTTTTATAGGGACAAACAGATTTATATATAATATCTCATATACTAAAGTTTTAATATTTATGTTACTTATAAGTTTGTTTATTTATATTTATGGAATGATTGATAACCAAAGAAAGACTTATCAGAAAAATATAAATATTTATATTGGTCTATATTTGATTTTATTAATTAGTTTAACTTTTTTTATCGGAAGAAGTAATATTAAATTTTATAGTTGGGGGAATGCAGGTAATTACGGACTTTTCTATACGATTATTTCACAGCTTAAAAGTGGTAATTTTTCATCAATATTGATAAATATTTTTGGTAACATGATTGCCTTAATCCCCCTTTCTTTCTTATTGATGATTAAAGATAAAAAATATAATAACATATTTAGACAATTATTAATTATTTTATCAATCATTATTAGTATTGAAGTACTACAAGGTTTTACTCATGTAGGATCATTTGATGTTGATGATATCTTTCTAAATTATTTTGGAACAGTTATATTCACTTTTATCATCACAAGGTTTTCAATAATAGATAAAATTAGATTACTTTTTTATACTGACTATAAAATTAAAGATAGTATAAAAAATTTATTATTTTATTTAGTAGGATTAGCAATAATAATATATATTTTGATACTATTTATTTGAGGGAAGTATTTACTTATTTATTTTATAAATATATAATACATATAACGAGTTATGAAAGGAAGTAAAAATGAAATTAATAATAGAAAATTTAAAAAAAAGTTTTGATAAAAAAGAAGTTTTAAAAAATATTAATTTTGAATTTAAAAAAGGTAAAATTTACGGATTATTAGGAAGAAATGGTGCTGGTAAAACGACATTATTTAATTGCTTAAACGAAGATTTAACTATTGACGGTGGGAATATATACTTAGAAGATAAAATTAAAAGAAAATTAGAACCAGAAGATATTGGTTATGTTTTATCTATTCCCAATGTACCAGAGTTTTTAACAGGAAGAGAATTTTTAAAATTTTTTATTGAAATTAATAAAGACCGCATAAAAAAGGACAAACCAATCGATGATTATTTTGAATTTATGAAAATTGATAAAATGGATCGTGATAAATTATTAAAAGATTATTCTCATGGTATGAAAAACAAAATGCAGATGTTAGTTAATATTATTGCTAGTCCTAATATTTTATTATTAGATGAGCCATTAACCTCTTTTGATGTTGTAGTAGCTGAAGAGATGAAACAGATGCTTAAGAGTATAAAAAAAGATCATATTATTATTTTTTCGACTCATATTATGGAATTAGCTCTAGATTTATGTGATGAAATAGTAATTTTAAACAAAGGGATGTTAGAACAAATTCCAAAGGATGATTTGGACGATAAAGAATTAAAAACTAAAATCATTGAAGCTTTGAAGGAGGAATAATATGATAAAATCATTTATTACATCTTTCAAATTAAAAAATACTTATCGTGTTAACAGTGTTATTTATTCGATAAGACAATTTCCATTTGTTAAAAAAATTTTACCTAATACTTTGTATAAGAATAAAGTTTTAAAAATAATTGGTAATATTATTAGTGTAATTATTGAGCTTTGTAGTATTTTCTTAGGTAAATTCCTTTATCTTTGGCTATGTATTGTTTCAATTGTTGGTTTATATAAAACTAATCAAGCTACAACTTTTATTCATATCTTTACATTTTTAACTTTAGCTGGAGCCTTTTTGAATACCTATATGTTTAATCCTACTAAAGACAAATATTATGCGATGATGATAATGAATATGGATGTTAAAAATTATACTTTGTCTAACTATTGCTATGCGATGATTAAAGTTTTTGTAGGCTTTTTACCATTTACAATAATCTTTGGTATTATTTATAATATACCATTATTTATTAGTTTATTGATGCCATTATTTGTTATATGTGCAAAAATGTGTTTTAACGCTTATACTTTAATTAAATACGATAAATCTAATTTAGTTATTAATGAGAATACTCTTACCAAAACATTTTGGATTGTAATTATTGGTTTAGTTGTATTTGCTTATGGATTACCTTATTTAGGATTAAGCATTAATTATTTTATTTTTATAATTATTTTTTTAGTTAGTCTTGTTTTAAGTATTTATAGCTTTATAATAATAAAAAAATTCGATAAATACAAATCACTATATAAAAAATTATTGACTAATGAAAATGTTTATGCCGTAGAGAATAATAACAGTGCTAAAACTATAAAAGAAAATACAGTTAAACAAATAACTTTAGATACTAATTTTACAAGTAATAAATCCGGTTTTGCTTATTTTCACGAGTTATTTGTCAAAAGACATAGTAAAATTTTGACTAAAGCTATTAAGAAACAATCTATTTTTATTGCTGGTGTAATTATAGTAGCTATCTTTTTAGTTTTAACTAACAAAGATTTAGCTAAACAAATTAATAGCATATTACTTGTTTATTTACCTTATTTTGTTTTTATTATGTATATGTTAAATCGAGGAACAACTTTAACACAAGCTATGTTTATGAATTGTGATCATAGTATGCTAACTTATAGAATTTATCGAACCCCTAAAGTTATTCTAGGATTGTTTAAAGAAAGATTAAAAACTTTAGTTTTTATTAACTTGATACCGGCAATTTTAATAGGCTTTGGTTTGGTTATTTTGTTATATTTAACAGGTGGGACCGATGAAGTTTTAAATTATTTAGTTTTATTTATATCAATTATCGCAATGAGTATTTTCTTTTCAGTTCATTATTTGGTTATGTATTATTTACTTCAACCTTATAATATCAATACAGAAATTAAAAGTAGTACTTATAGGGTCGTTCAAATGATAACTTATTTTGTTTGTTATTTCATGATAGATCAAAAAATATCAACTTTATATTTTGGAATGGGAACAATTATCTTCAGTATTTTATATTGTTTTATATCTTTAGTTATTGTTTACAGATATGCTCCTAAGACTTTTAAAATTAGAATTTAATTAAATAATTTTATATTATGAATATTTATGTTATAATTTAAAAAGAGGTGATTTGATGAAAAAGTTTTTGGTTTGTTTATTTATTTTAACTACTGTCTTATCTCTAACTGGCTGTGGTAATGACAAACAGCCTTCTATCGAGGAAGAAACTGTTTATAGTGAGGAAGAAACTGTTCAAATTTTAACAGCAAAATTTAATACAGAAATTATCGAAAATGGAACTGAAACTCCTGTCTATGATGAAAATTTAACAATTAATAATGATACTTATTTTTATAATCTTTTTGAAGATATAAATTATTATATTAAACCAGTGAAATTCACCGAGGATATTGAAAAAGATGTAGCAAAATCAAGTGTAATATATTACTCTATTGATAGCGAATTTGAAGATATAGCTTTAAAGTATGTTAAACATTTAATAAAAGCTAACAAAATTGATATTTCTGCCTCTGAAATCGATGAGGCTTTAGAACAAGCAAAAAAATTATCAGATGATGAACTTGAGTATGATGGCAAAAATGGTTTACTTATTAAATATTATGAAAAAGATGGAAATAAGTATTATGAAATTACTAGAGTTTATGAATAAAAGCAAATTTGTGTTGCTTTTTTTCATTTTATTTTTTTATATAATTGAATTATAGTTTGATATGTGTTAAAGTTTAAATGTAGAATAAATAATATATAATTATTAATAGAAAGTAGGCATAATTAGATGTTAGAAAATAAGAAAACATCATCATTAGCCAATAGCACACATGGGGGGGGGCAGAACTTTTATAAAGTAAATTGCTATTTGTTTAAAATAAACAAATTACCTCACATTAAAAATGTAACTTATTATTAGAATAAAGGTGATACGATATCAGAAAGTGAAATCGCGTTATGGTATGTATGGATACCAAGATATACATACACGATAATTTAATGGCAATAATGAAGGTGTTAAAAGGCAAGTAATCGATGTTAAATTTGAAAATGGAACTAATAGTAGTGGTACAGTTGAATGTGTTGATAATGTAACAGGTAGTGGAGAAACTAGTGAGGTATGTACGGATAGTAAAAATGGAAGTATAATAAATGGAACAAGTACCTATACCCATCCAGCTTTCACTTTTGGTTCAGAAGAATTAACAGGCTTTTGGGTTGGAAAATTTGAAATTAGTACCATAGATGCAACATGTAACGCAACACCAAATGAAACTAATTGTGATAAAGTATTACCGATAACAATAAAACCAGGCGTAAGTAGCTATAGTTATGCTAGTAATTATCATATTTTTGAATCAATTAAGAAGATAAATGAAGATTATAATCTAAATGGGGATTCCCATATGATTAAGAATATGGAATGGGGAGCAGTAGCATATTTAAAACAAAGTCAATACGGCTTAGAAGATGTAGATATAGCGATAAATAATAACGGAACAACATATTATACTGGTGGTGGCGCTAGTAATGCTTATAAAGATAATATCACACAATCAACAACCGGAAATATCTATGGTGTATATGATATGAGTGGCAATGATTGGGAAAGAGTAATGGGAAATGTAGTAAATAGTAGTGGAGAATTTAGTCTTGGTTATTCTGGCTTTACGGATGCCCCAGATGTTAAATATTATGATAAATATACATATGGAAGTTTAAACACAACATATATAAGAGGAAAATTAGGAGATGCAACAAAGGAAACTTTAACTAATTTTGGAAGTACTACAGGGGGATGGCACAGTGATTATGCTAGTCTCGCTTATTCTACCTATCCGTGGTTCATTCGTGGCGGTTACTATGACAATGGTTCTGCTGCAGGTGTATTTAACTTTCATTACTATGGTGGCAATGCTTATGGAAACTATAGTTCTAGAGCTGTTTTGTCATAAGAATTCAAATGATATATTGAATTCTTTTTTACCTTCTTTTTACACATCCATATTTTCTTTTAAATATCATTATGCTATACTAAATTATAGTGATGCTATATGGATTTAAGAGGTTTTAAAGAATTTATCAAAGACTTTATTAAAATAGCTATTTTAGTAATAGTTATCTTAGCTATTTATACTTGGGTAATTAGTTTACAACAAGTGATTGGTTCTAGCATGAGTAACACTTTAAATAATGGTGATATGGTTTTACTATTTAAAGCTAAATATAAATTTAGTGATGTTAAAAGGTTTGATGTTATATCATTTTATTATGATGAGACTAAATATTTAATTAAAAGGGTAATTGGACTACCCGGTGAACATATTGCTTATAAAGACAATAAGTTATATGTCAATGGTGAATATGTCGAAGAAAATAGAGATTTTATTACTGATGATTTTGATTTAAAACAACTAGGATATGATGTTATCCCTGATGATATGTATTTTGTTTTGGGTGATAGTCGTGAAAATAGTTTGGATAGTAGAGAAATAGGATTAGTGGCCAAAAAAGATATTGTTGGTAAAGTTGTTGTTAGAATTTGGCCGATTACAGGTATAAAACTAGTTAAATAGGAGGAATTTGATGTCTTATATTAAATTTAAAGAATTAACAAAGTATTTTGATTTTAAATATGAAATATTACCAAAAGATTTACCAGAATATGTTTTAGAATATTCTTATGATGATGAAAAAATATTATTAGGTTATAAAAATAATCGTGATTATATTATGTTTACTAATCGAAGAATGTATTTATTTGACCGTGATGTAGCAGGAGTGTATTATAAAAAAATTCATATTATTCCTTATCGCTCAATTTCTAGTGGGGCTATTAATTTTAAACCTGGGAAAGCTGAATTACTGTTGTCGTTAGATAGTGGTTATCAATTACACATTAATTTTATTGCAATGAATCATGACAAAAAAGAGAATTTAAAAAAGATTTATAAGATCATGTTTAGGGATAAATAAATCTTTTTTTATAATTTGTTTTTATAATTTATCTGATTTTGAAAATTATGGCAAAAAATAGCAGTAAAATCAAAAATCTATGTATAAAATACTTGATTTTTTCTTAATTTTTGATATTATATAATTACGTTCGACAATTTTTTTGCCGTAACGAATATTCATATTACAGGAGGGGAAATTATATGAATAAGAAAAAAATTATTATTATCATAATTGTTCTCTTATTATTAGGCATTATAGTTTATTCATTCGCCGTTAAACCTACTGCCGAACCTGAACAACCTGATGATAATAATCCACCAACTGAGCAACAGGATGGTGAAGACGATGATCAACAAACAACACCTTCTGATGAGGAAGATGACGATCAAAGTCAAGATGAGCCTGAAGATGATACTGCTGTATCTGGTGATGGTACTATTGATCAAGAAGAGCCAATTGATTATTTAGCACTAGCCCAAGAAGCAGTTGCTAAAGCAGAACAATCTTTAACTCAAAGTGATATTGATATTGCTAAGGATGCTATTAATGAAGTTGAAAATAGTGATGTCAGCGATTTAGTAGATCGTATTGAAAATGTTCAAAACGTTGTTGATTTTGAAAGTTTATTCAAAGAATTAGAAGAAAAAACTAATTCATCTACTAATAAGGCTCAATTAGATGAGGCAAGAAATTATAACACTACTAATGATTTAACTACAAAATTAAATGATTTATTAGAAAAATTAGTAGAAAATGATACTAAAACAAGTTTGGAAAATAGATATAAAACTGTTTTAGCTAAATTAAATGATATTTCTGCACCTAGTATTGATGCAGGTATTCAAAAAGGCGAATTTACCAAAGGACCAGTAAGTTTGACTATTACTGATGATTCAAGTTTTAAGGCTACATTAAGTAAAAATGGAGTAGAAATTGGAACTTATGTTACTGGTGATGAAATTGAGGAAGATGGTAAATATACTTTGACTTTAGTTGATAGTTCATTTAATAAAAATGTAATTGAATTTGTTATTAATAATACAGATCCAGTTATTGCATTACCAACTTTAAAAGAAAACATCTTCACTAATGATGGTACTATCAATGTTACTGACGATATTGAATTTGAAGTTGTAATTACTTTAGATGGCGAAACTAAAGATACAATTACTGCTACAGTTCAAACTGATGGCACTTATTTAGCTACTTTAGATTTAAGTCAATATGGTAAAGGTGAATACACAATTACTGCTACTGATAAAGCTGGAAACACTGTAACAAGCGCTACTTTTGATTTTGATGCTACAGGAGCTTTAGTTACTAATATTGATGAATTAAATGCTGCTTTAAGTGACAATACTATTGAAACAATTTATTTAAATAATGATATTACAGATTTAACTTCAAGAGTTGTTGTTAATCGTGCTGTTACAATTAATGGTAACAATCATAAATTAACTTTCACTGATGCTATCAATACAGCACCTGATGGTGAAAGACAAGGTATCGTTGTTACTGCTAACGATGTTGTAATTAATGATTTAACAGTAGAGATGAATGCTATTGATAATGAAGCTTGGACTGGTACATATGCTATTCAAGTATATAACGGAACAGCTACATTAAATAATATTACTGCTACAAAAGCAGATGGTGGTATTTTTGCTAATAATTCAACTATAACATTAACTGGAACAATCGATGTATCAGGAAATGAATTTGGTGGAATTGAAGTATCAAATGGTAATCCTGTTTTAAATGCAACAGAGGCTACTTTAGTAAATACCACAGAAGAATTTAAAAAACCAACTATTTGGACAGATAAAACTCCAAATGCAGTAGTTAATGTTAATGACTTTACTGCTAATGATTCAATCGTAGTAGACCAAGTTCAATATTATTTAAGTGAAAACAATATTGAAGGTTCTGAAATGACTACAAATGTTAATGATATTTATACAAGTACTGATTTAAATCAACCTACATCTATTACACCTAATGCTTCAGCAACTATTACAGTTTATAAATCTTATACAAATATTAGATTTAGAGTTGAAAACTTTAATACTCCAGATGGAGCAAATGTTAAAGTATGGGCTCAAGATACCAATGGTAATATTTGGGATATGGTTACAACTGGTTGGGGACCAGCTAATGGATTCCCAGTCGAAGCTGGATATAGTGCTACAACTCCTTTCCAAATAGTAGTAGATAAAGCTGGTAGTTATTCAGCTGATATAGTTTTATACGATGTTATTACTAATGAAGAATTATCTAGACAAACGATCGCTTTTGAAGCAAATATGCTTGTTACAAACGAAACTGAATTAAGTGAAAGTTTAGCTGATAGTACTATTGATACAATTTATTTACCTGCTGATTTTACTAGTACTACCACTGCTTTAGATATTAATAGACCAGTTACAATCGTTGGTAATGGCGCTACTTTAAATAATCAAGTAATTATTTCTGGTGATAATGTAGTATTAGAAGATGTAGTTTTAACTGATAATCTTACTGTTACTGGTGCTAATACAACATTAGAAAAAGTTACAATGACTGGTGTTAATTCAGAAGGTACTGGAAATGGTAATGGTCATAGCGTAATTAAAGTTACTACTGATGGTGATTTTACAATGACTAATTCAATAATTGATAATACAACTAGTACTGGTTCATTCTATAATGCTTTAAATATTCAAGCAGATGGTAAAGTAACTGTTGAAAATAACACTTTTACTAATATGAATAATGTATATAATGTTATTGAATTTTCACAATCTGTAGCTACTGCTAATGGAACTACTATTAAAGGTAATACTTTCACAGGTCAAAGTAAAAATAATGTTATTAATCTATTCTTATTTGAAGAAGGTACAGTTATAAATATTGAAGATAATGAATTTGCATATGCTTCAAATGCAGTACGTGTATCTAACTATAACAATGTTAGTGATGTAACTATCAATATTACTAACAATGAATATAAAGATTCAAGTTCTGGAGCTTATGCTGGATTTATGTTATTCCAAGAAGTTAAAAATGAAAGCTTTAATGGTATTACAGTTAATGTGACTAACTTAATCGGTCCAAGTGGTGAAAAAGTTACTGCTGACAGTACTGATAAGGATAGATTCTGTTATTATTATTTTAATCATACTACAAATACTGGTGAGGCTATTATCAATTTCTTAGATTAATTATAAAAGTAAGCTTTTAAAAGCTTACTTTTTTGTAAATAAAAAAGTAGAGCGTATAACTCTACTATTTTGTTAGTTTACTTTTAATCAGTTTTTTAAGTGGTACATAATTACGATATAAATTATAATTACGTTTATGAGTAACTAATTCAAAATCTCCAGCATATTCATACATTTTCGCCCCAAATCCTAATTTAAATTCATCTAATCCTGTATAGCGATTAGAGTCAATTGTAATATTAGAAACTCCTCCAAGATTAAACTTAGTAAAACCTTGTTTTTGGTGCATTTCTATTATTTGCCAAATTAATAAATGTTTAGAATTTAATTTTTTAAAATTAGGAGCATAACCATCCATTAAAATAGTTATTTCTTTATCTTGTTTTACTAATAATATACATGAAGTTACGACTCCTTCAGGATAATTTCTCAGCATGTTAGTAGCACTTATTAATTCGTTACGATATTGATTTAAATATTTATCAATATTTATTTTTTTACTGATTAATTTATGTTTATATTTTGTTTTTTTATTCATGATTAAATTATTTAATTGATTACTTTTGTTTTCATAAGAAGCTAGTTTATCTTGAATAGTTTTTAAATATATTTTAGTATCTAATTTGGTGTAGTATAGATCAATCATGTTTCTTTTAAGAAAAAAACCGAAACAATCTTTAAAGTAATCTAGTCCTCTTGGGTATCGATATTTAGTAAATTCATGAAGATATTCTAAATCATTTACATTACCGCGATAAGTTCTAATACCATTTTTAATCGCACTTCTAATTTTAGTTCGATATGATTTTGATACATTTTTAAATAGTTCATATAGAGGTTTATTTAAATCAATAATAGCTTCAAATCTTGGTTTTAAAGCTTCAAAAAAATTATTATAACCCAAGTGATAGTAACCATTTTGTTTTAATGCTTCAAAAATTAAATCATATTTTGGATTAGTATCTTTTGTTTGGGTATTTAAATCATAAATGTTTCTAATAATCATTGGATTTATTTTAATACCGATAATTCCTTTTTTACCCAAATAATTTTTAATATGAGCAGTAAAATCTTTGATTAAGTAAAAATCTTCGTAATTTAAAATGAATCCTCTTGGTGCGTAGGCATATTTAAACCCTTCTTCTTTTTTTACTAAGATTAAACTAGCTCCTACAACTTTAGAATTATCAACTAATCCTAAAAGTAGGGGAGTATATTTTTGTTGTTCCATTATTAAACCGTATTCTTGGGTTTGATAAATTGATTTTAAAGGGAAAATTTTAGTAAATTCATTAAATTCTTGATCATTTAATTCGCGAAATTCCATGCTTAATCACCTTTTTAAATTATATCATATAATTATTAAAATGTCATATAATTCATAATTAATAATATATTTATGTAGGGTGAGATAATGAAAATAGGAATACCTAAAGCACTTTATTACTATTATTATTTTGAAAAATGGCGGTATTTTTTTGATGAGTTTAATATTGAATTAGTAAGTTTTGATACCGATAGGGAAATCATTGCTAAAGGTAATTATTATGCATCTAGTGAGATGTGCTTATCACTTAAAATATTTTTAGGTCATATCGCCAAATTGGTTGATAAATGTGATTATATTCTTATTCCTAAGGTTGATAATTATGGTCTTAAAGATCAGATGTGTGCGAATTTTAGTTGTTTATATGATTTAGTTAATAATTTGTTTGACGTTAAAATATTGACATATGAAATTGATTATATACATAATTTAAATGAGTTAAAAGGGTTTATCAAACTTGGTAAGCAATTAAATCTTAAAATTAAAGATATTAAAAAAGCGTATCATAAAGCTTGTATTAAATTTAATAAAAAAATGAAAGAAAAAATTATGATTAATACCAATAAATTAGATAGTTGTAATAAAAAAATTTTGATAGTTTCCCATGCTTATAATATTCATGATAATTATATTGGTAAAATTATTAAAGATAATTTAACTAAATTTAATTGTGAAATAATATATAGTGATTTATTTAACAATACATCTGACTTATCTTTTTATTTGTCAAATGAGTTATATTGGAAATATAGCAAACAAAATATTGGAGCAATTGTTTTATGCAAAGAAAAAATTGATGGGATTATATTTTTAACAACTTTTCCTTGTGGATTAGATAGTTTAGTTAATGAATTGGTAATTAGGAAAATTGACAAGCCATATTTAAATTTAGTAATTGATGATTTGGATGCTGAAGCAGGAATTGAAACACGTATAGAAAGTTTTGTCGATATTCTTGAACAAGCTTAAAGTATCATTTCCTCATATGGCTAATTATTATATTCCTGCTAAATATTTATTTTCTAATATTTTAAATGTTGATATTATGATTGCTCCTTTTATAACTTCTAAGACAATTGAACTTGGTAGTAAATATAGTCCTGATTTCGTTTGTACTCCGTTTAAATATACTTTAGGATCGATGATTGAAGCTTTAGATAATGGAGCTAATATTTTGCTTCAATTTGGAGGTGGATGTCGTTATGGTTACTATAGTGAATTACAAGAAAAAATTTTAAAAGATTTAGGATATAAGTTTGAATTATACAATCTTATTAATGCAGGTAAAGCTGATGTTAAAAGAATATATAAAACAATTAAAAAAATTGATAAAAAGTTTAATGTTTTTAAAGGCTTATATTATTTATTTATTGCCATTAATATGGTTAAATATATGGATAAAATCGATGATTATATTAGACAAAATATCGGTTTTGAGGTAAAAAAAGGCAGTTTTGATAAATTATTAAAAGAAATGTTAGAAAAATTTGAAACTGTTAAAAATCCTTTTAGTTTGTATGTTTTATATAAAAAATATTTTAAAAAATTTAAACAAATCAAAATAAATAAACCAAATAATTATTTGAAAGTAGGGGTAATAGGAGAACTTTATACTTTAATGGAACCTTTTAGTAATTATTATTTAGAAAAAGAACTAGCTAGTTTTAATATTGAAATCAAAAGATTTACCAATGTCGATTATTTGCTATTTAATAATAAAAAAGTTCATAAAAAAGCTTTAAAAAATTCCAAGAAATATATGAAGTATAAAATGGGCGCGGATGCGTCTAGTAATGTTTATTGGACGAAATATTTATGTGAACATAAATATGATGGTATTATTCACATTAAATCAAGTTTTTGTACGCCTGAGATTGGTGTAATGCCAATAATTGATAAAATAGCTAGTGATTATGATATACCTATTATTTATTTTAGTTTTGATGCAAATACTAGTGAAATTGGCATCAAAACTAGATTAGAAGCTTTTTATGATATGATAGAAATGAGGAAAAAAAGATGAATTGTTATTTAGGAGTCGATATTGGTAGTATGTCGACTAAAGGTGTAATTATCGATGAAAATAATAAAATTATCGCATTATCTTATATTTGGACTGAAGGTAATCCTGTTGAAGCAGTTAAAAAATTAATTAATATTTTAAAAAATCAGTTAGATAAAAAATATATTGTTAAAGGAGTTGGAACAACTGGTAGTGCGCGTAAATTAATTGGTTTATTGTTAAATGCCAATGTTGTTAAAAATGAAATCATGGCACATGCGATTGGGACTTTATCGATTTATCCTGATGCTAAGACCATATTAGAAATAGGTGGTCAAGATTCTAAAATTATTTTACTCAACAATGGTATTATTACTGACTATGCGATGAATACGTTATGCGCGGCTGGAACTGGCTCTTTTTTATCGAGTCAAGCTAAAAGACTAAATATTAATATTGAAGATTTCGGTCCACTTGCTTTAAAAAGTAATAATCCTGTTAAGATAGCGGCTCGTTGTACTGTTTTTGCCGAGTCAGATTTAATTCATAAAGCTCAAGTTGGATATAAGAAAGAAGATATTGTTGCTGGTTTATGCCGAAGTATTGTTTTAAATTATTTAAATAATGTTGGAAAAGGTAAAAAAATTAATTCACCTATTATTTTTCAAGGTGGTGTTTCCAAAAATATTGGAGTTTTAAAATATTTTAAAGAAATATTAGGTACTGATGTTATTGTCGATTCTAATAGTCACTTGATGGGAGCTTTGGGAATAGCTATTTTGTCTAAGAAAAATAGTAGTGATAAAGTGTATGATTTAAATATCGAAAATATTGAATTTAAAACTAAAGCTATTGAATGTAAAGGTTGTAGTAATAATTGTGAAATTTTAAGAATTTATAAAGATAATCGATTAATTGATAACTGGGGTAATCGATGTGATAAATATATAAAAAATTGCTAATACGATAACTTTTATTTAAAGTTTTGAAGTATTAGGATTTACGATAATTGTGCTACTACTGGTGCTATTCTTTCATAAATTATGCGATTTGATCATAATGATAAATCGCTTTTTCTTGTATAGATTTTGTAAAAATTATAATTATATAAATAAAGGGAATAAAAATATGATATAATTATGTAGTGGTGATTTAAATGAAAAAAATTAGTTTTAATAAAATATTGTTTTTAATTATGTCAATCTTAATATTAGCTTTTATTATATTTGTTATAACAGCAAATATAATTCCTTTAAAATTTTTATTGATTTTAATTGCTGTAATGTTATTATGGGATGTTGGCTTGTTCTTTTTATTAGTGTTTAAAACTAAGAAAGGGAAAAATAAAAAACGAAAAATAACTGGTTATGTAATAAGCGGTATTTTAGTTATTTTAATGGCAATTATTGTTTATTATTTAAGTATAACCATGGGCTTTTTTAAAGGTTTTGGCTCTAATAAATATAAAGAGGAAAATTACTTAGTGTTAGTACTTAATGATAGTACTTTTCAAACTTTAACTGATTTATCTAATATTGGTTACACTTCAAATGAATTGTCTAATATTAATGAAGCTTTAACTAAATTAAATGAGGAAGTAATGATTGAAAATATTCAATATGATGACTCATCAACAATGTTTGACGATCTAATCAACAAAAAAATTGATTCGGTTTTAATCGAGGAATCAGCGATGGGAATTTTATATGAACAACATGAAGAATATGAAGGATTATTTAGAACTATTTATACAATTAATATTAAAACGGAAATTGAGATTGCCAAAGAAACTGATGTAACTAATCAACCTTTTACTGTTTATATAAGTGGAATAGATTCTTACGGTAGTATCGCTAGTGTGTCACGTAGTGATGTTAATATTGTAGCAACTATAAATCCTAAAACCAAACAAATTTTACTTATCTCAACGCCACGTGATTATTATGTCCAATTAAGAGGTACAACTGGTCTTAAAGATAAATTAACTCATGCTGGAGTTTATGGTGTGGAAACATCAGTCGGAACTTTAGAAGATTTATTAGCAACGGATATAAACTATTATTTTAGAGTTAATTTTACTTCGTTAGAAAAAATAGTCGATGCTTTAGGTGGCGTAGATGTATATTCTAAGTATAGTTTTAATTCTTCTAAAGCAACCGGTGGAACCTATTATTTTGCTAAAGGTTATAATCATATGAATGGTAAACAAGCTTTATCTTTTTCAAGAGAAAGAAAAAGATTACCAGGTGGTGATCGGGCTCGTGGTGAGAATCAACAAGCGGTTATCGATGGTATCGTTAGAAAGGCAACTAGTCCAGCTATTATAACTGGTTATAGTAAAATATTAAATTCTTTAAAAGATACATTTCAAACTAATATGACTGATAATGATATTCAAAAGTTAATTAAAATGCAATTAAATGATATGGCAAGTTGGAACATTACAAGCTATAGTTTAGATGGTTCTGACGGTAGTGATTATACTTATTCTTATCCATCTTCTAAAGCATATGTAATGATTCCTTATGAAGATTCTGTTAATGAAGCTCAAAATTTAATTGATCGTGTTATTGCTGGTGAAGTATTAGAAAGTAGTTATGATGAAGAGATTGGCGATATTAAAGATCCAGTTTATGTTGAACCTAAGCCAGAACCAAAGCCAGAACCAAAACCAGATCCAGAACCAGAAACACCAGAAGAACCAACAATTACAGGAACTGTTCCGGTTATTAGTTTTGATGTTAATAGTATAACTATTGCTAAAGGTCAAGCTTATGACTTATTAAGTGGTGTAACTGTTACTGATATTGAAGATGATTTATTAAACTTAAAATTAGAAGTTAAAGCTGATTGGTCAGATACTACTATTTTAGACGTAGGGGAGTATACTATTACTTATACAGTAACAGATAGTGATGGTAATACGACAACAGCTAAAAGAACTTTAGTCGTAAAGCCAGATTTAAACAACGATAGCATTCCTGATGATGAGATTCCTATTGAACCAGAGGATCCAGATGATTCTACTGATGTTGAAAAACCAGAAAACCCAGATGGTGAAGAACCGACTGATCCAGTTGATCCTGATTCACCATCAGATTCTGATAATTCTGATATTTCCGATAACACTGGTTTAGAAAATGAAAATATTCTTATGAATAATTTAGCTATTAATAGTATTTATTAATAGCTTTTTCTGTTAAATTTAAAAGGGAAATATAAACTAATAAAACTATTAGGAGGAAGATAATGCCAAAATTTTATACAGCAAGATATGAACAGATATGTATTGTATGGTAAAACAAGATATATTAAAAATTTCTAGTTTAAAAAGTTAATTTCAAATAAAAATTTAAACAAATAATGTATGAAAAATTTTCTTTGATATCATAATTGATATGAAAGGAGATTTTTTATATGGCACGCCATCGCGTTGAAATATGTGGCGTGAATACTGCGAATATTAAAGTTTTAAGTAATGAAGAAATGCTAGAATTATTTAAAAAATATCAACAAGGTGATTTACAAGCAAAAGAAGATTTAATTAATGGCAATTTAAAACTAGTTCTATCGATTTTAAAAAAATATAACAATCGAACAGATAATTTAGATGATTTATTTCAAATCGGTTGTGTGGGCTTAATTAAAGCGATTGATAACTTCGATTTGGCTCACGAGGTAAAGTTCTCTACTTATGCTGTTCCGATGGTTTTAGGGGAAATTAAACGGTATTTACGGGATAGTAGTTCTGTAAGAGTAACAAGAAGTTTAAAAGATATTGCTTATCGGGGATTAAAAGCAAAAGAAGAATTAACAAATAAATTAAACCGTGAACCAAGTGTCAAAGAAATAGCTGATTTATTAGGTATTGCTGAACTGGATGTCATTCAAGCTTTTGATGCTGTTAAAGATGCTGTTAGTATGTCCGAACCGATTTATAACGATGGTGGAGATACTATCTATTTATCTGAACAAATAGCAGATACCAAAGATAAAGTAGGAATCGATATGAATTTAATGTTAAAAGAAACTTTGAATAAATTAAAACCAAAAGAAAAATTTATTATTTATAAAAGATATTTTGAAGGTATTACTCAAATTGAATTATCAGAAGAAATTGGAATTAGTCAAGCCCAAATTTCTAGAATTGAAAAAAATTGTTTAGATAATATGAAAAAAATGATGAAATAAACATAAATTTTAAATAGGTGGTAGTATGTACTTAAGCGAGCTTCAGTCAAAAAATATTGTAACTACTTCAGGAAAATTAATTGGCAATATTGTCGATATCGTTATCGATAGTGGCAATATCAAATATTTAATTGTCGAAAAAACTAAATTTTTAATATCGATGTTTACCTCTAAAAATGAAGTGGAAATCAAATGGGATCAAATAAAAACGATTGGTGATGATGTCATAATTGTTGATGTAAATAAGATATAAAATTTTAAAAAAATGGTTTGACATAGACTAAAATTTTATGATATACTGAAAACTCGCGGGAGGAAAAAGATAGTATGTTTGACAAAATTACATTAGATTATTTATACGTAGCAAATTATGTATCTGAAACATTAGAATATATTTATACTGGGATTTATAATCCTGTTACTATTACACATCATTTTAAGAAAAAAAGTAAGAAGCAAGTATTTATTGCTTTAATGGATAATAAGCAAAAATTTGTTGGTTATATGAATTTGTTCGATGGACAAGTTTATTCTGAGAAGTTTAATTCGACCGATGATTATGATTTGATAGTCGATCAAAATGATCAAAATGGTATAGCTTCAGCTTGTAAAACTAATAGTGGTTATTATGATTTTGAGCCATTATCTAATTATAATTCAAAATATATAAAACCTTATATGACATTAAGTGAAACTAAAAAAGCTTTAAAGGATATTAATAGACAAATAAGTAAAATCAATGAAAAAGGTAAAACTAAACAATTTTTACCTTTTTAAATGTCCATAATTGGTAAGAAAGTTATATAAACTAGACTAATTTCTTATTTTTTGATATAATTATTTAGGTTTTAATGTAATTTGGGAAAGGAGGTAAGTTATGAGTAAAATTAAAATATTTGCTTTAGGTGGACTTAATGAAATTGGAAAAAATATGTATGTTATCGATGTTGATAATGAATTATATATATTTGAATCTGGATTAAAATATGCCGATGATAAAATGTTAGGTGTTGATTATATTATCCCTAATTATGATTATTTAGTTAATAATCAAGCTAGAATTCAAGGTATCTTTCTATCACATGGTCATGATGAGCAAATCGGTGCTTTACCTGATATGTTACACGATTTACCAAATGTTAAAATATATGGAACTAAATTCACTTTGGAACTATTGAAGGAAGAATTAGAACTTGAAAAAATTAAAGCTAATTTGGTAGAAGTTGTACCTCATAAAAAAATCAAAGTTGGTAAAAATTATATTTTTCCTATCAGTTTATCTCATTCTGTACCTGATAGTGTTGGTTATGTTTTATATACTAAAGATGGCGCTATTTTCTATACTGGTAACTTTGTTTTTGATTCTTCAATGCAAAAAAGTTATAAAACTGATATTGGTAAATTAGCTTATGTTGGTAAACAAGGAGTTTTATGTTTGCTAAGTGAATCTTTATATGCTGATAAAACTGGTTTTACTTCACCTAAACATCGTAGTTATAAGTATTTAAAAGAAACTATTAATAAATATAATAATCGCATTTTAGTTAATATTTTTCAAGGACAAATTTATCGTATGCAAGAGTTATTAAATGCTATTACTGAAGCTAATCGTAAAATTGTTATTTTAGGAAAAAGTTTAGAACAAAATTTAATTAAAGCTATTGATAACGGTTATATTACTTTTGATAAATCACGAATTGGTAATATTCATCATTTAGAAAAAAATTCTATTATTATCATATCTGATGAAAGAGAAAAACCTTTTTCTAACATTAAACGGATCGTTAAAGGTTATGATAAGTTTGTCACTTTAAATGAAGATGATACTATTATCTTTGCTTCACCAGTTTACGATGGAATGGAGAAAAGTGCTACAATGTTGTTTGATGAAATTGCTAAAAAAGGATGTAATTTAATTACTATGTCTAGTAAACAATTTTATTCTCTACATGCATCAAGTGAAGATTTGATGTTAATGATTAATTTGATGCAACCTAAGTATTATTTTCCTATAATTGGTGAATATCGCCATCAAGTAGCCAATGCGGAAGTGGCTAAACAAATGGGATTTAAAGAAGAAAATATTATCTTAAATTTGAACGGTCAAGTAGCTACTTTTATCGATGGTAAATTAGTTGATGAAAGTGAAACCGTTAAAGTTGATGATATTCTAATCGATGGTAAAACAGTGGGTGACGTTGGTGAATTAGTCATTAAAGATCGTGAAATGTTAGGCGAAAATGGTATAGTTTTAGTAGTAGCTATTATTGATAAATTAACTAAAAAAGTTCTATCTGGTCCTGAAATTATTACCAAAGGATTTGTCTATGTTAAAGATAATAGCGATTTACTTAAAGAAGCTTCTAAAATGGCTTTAGAAATAATTAATAATAATACTAAGGTATCATATATTGATTATAATAAAACTAAAAACCAAATTAGAGATAATATTGGTAAATACTTTTATCAAGAAACTGAATCAAAACCAATTATTTTGATAATGATGCAAGAAGTTTAAAATGTTTGTGAAATACAGACATTTTTTTATTATATTTAAAACATTACTTAATTTATTATTTATAATAAGTATTGCTTTTAGCTACTTTTTTATATATAATTATTAATAGAAAGTAGGTGTAGTTAGATGTTAGAAAATAAGGCAACACCCGTATTAGCAAATAGCACACATAAAAGCGACAATAACCTTTATAGACTAAAATAGTATTTATTTAATTTAAAAATAAACAAACTACCTCACATCAAAAATGTCACATATTATTAAAAAAGATAATTGACTTATAACCTAATATAAGTTAGAATGAAGTTATAGAATAAACAATATAAATATAAGACATAATAGAAGTGAGGAGAGAAATAGATGAAAAAAGGATTTACATTAGTCGAATTATTGGCCGTAATAATAATACTTGGGATAATAGCATTAATAACTTTTCCAATAGTCGATAATTCAATAAAAAATAGTAAGCAAGCAGCATTAGAAAGAACCATTGGTAGTATAGAAGAAGCAGCTCATAATTA
>CALVXM010000008.1 GCA_944371305.1 uncultured Bacilli bacterium
CTTACATCAAAAATGATACATATTTTAAAAAACTGGTTGATATACAATTTAATATAAGTAAAGTTATAGAACAAACAATATAAAGATAAGATATAATATAGTGATATATCAACTAGAGCTGTTTTGTCATAAAAATGTGTTTTTAATAACACATTTTTATTTTAAAATTATAATCTTTTAAAAACAAAATTAATATGATATAATGTATGAGAAGGTGATTTATTTGCGATTATATAATACTTTAACCAAAAAAATTGAAGAATTTAAACCTTATAATGATAAAGAAGTAACTTTATATACCTGTGGACCTACTGTTTATCATTTTGCTCACATCGGTAATCTAAGAACTTATATATTTGAAGATATTTTAGAAAAAAGTTTGGAATATGTTGGTTATAATGTCAAAAGATGTATGAATATAACTGATGTTGGCCATATGTCTAGCGATGCTGATACTGGCGAAGATAAAATGATAAAAGGAGCTATCAGGGAAAATAAAACGGTTTACGAAATAGCCGATTATTATACAGAGGCATTTTTTAAAGATGCTAGCAAATTAAATATAAGAAAACCAAAAATAACTGAAAGAGCTTCAAAACATATTGATTTTTATATTAAAATGATTGAAAAACTATTAAAAGAAGGTTATGCTTATATATCAAATGGTAATGTTTATTTTGATATTTCTAAAGTTAAAGATTATTATGCGCTATCAGGCAAAAACCAAGAAGAATTGATAATTGGGGCAAGAGAAGATGTCAATTATGATATTCATAAAAGAAATCCTTATGATTTTGGACTTTGGTTTACGGTTAGTAAGTTTGCTAATCAAGATATGAAATGGGATAGTCCTTGGGGTGTAGGATATCCTGGATGGCATATTGAATGTTCTGGTATATCGATAAATTATTTAGGGGAACATTTAGATATTCATTGTGGTGGTGTTGATAATATTTTTCCTCATCATACTAATGAAATTGCTCAATCAGAGGCTTACTTAGGGCACAAATGGTGTAGTTACTGGTTACATGGAGAACATTTAAACGATGCTACTGGTAAGATGAGTAAGAGTAAAGGAGAGTTTTTAACGGTTTCTTTATTAGAAGAAAAAGGTTATAATCCTTTAGTTTATCGCTTCTTTTGTCTACAATCGCACTATCGTAATCAATTAGTATTTAGTTATGAAGCTTTGGATAAAGCTAGTAGTACTTACAATAAATTACTTAATAAAATAAATATAATTAAAAATAATACTGATGGAATAGTTGAGGAAGATGTTTTAAATAATTATAAAAACAAATTTAAAGAAGCAATTAATAATGATTTAAATACTTCTTTAATGATAACTTGCCTTTATGATATTTTAAAAGAAAATGTAAATAATAATACTAAAATTGAAGTAATTAAATCATATGATCAAGTGTTATCTTTAGATTTACTAAACGATAATAAAAAAGAATTATCTTCTGATTTGATTAAATATATTGAAGACAAAATAAATGAAAGAGCTTTGGCAAAACAAAATAAAGATTACGTTAAAGCTGATTTAATTCGTAAAGAATTAGAAGAAAAAAATATAATAATTAAGGATACCCGTGAGGGAACAAAATATGAGGTGATATAATGGATGAAATATTAGTTTTTTATGGTTTGGCTATTTTAGGTTTTATAATTGTTTTATGGGCACAAATTAACATTAGTAACAATTATAAAAAATATCGAACTATAAAAGTGAAAAGTGGGTTAACCGGTCAAGAAGTGGCTAGAAAAATTTTAGATGCTAATGGGTTAGGTGATGTTCATGTTGTTGAAACTCGTGGAGAATTGACTGATCACTATGATCCAAAAAGAAAAGTAGTTAGATTATCTACGGCTATTTTTCATGAAGATTCAATTTCTTCAGTTGGCGTAGCAGCACATGAATGTGGTCATGCAATTCAAGATAAAGAAGGTTACTCTTTTATGAGGATTAGATCGGCTTTAGTTCCTTTCGTTAATTTAGTGTCATATCTTGGTTATTTTGGTTTGTTTATTTCTATTCTTGGTGGTTTAACTGGATATTTAAAATTAAGTATATTAATTTTAGTGGTTACAATTTTGTTCCAATTAGTTACTTTACCTGTTGAATTTGATGCTTCTAAGCGAGCTAAGGAACAATTAATTAATTTGGGAATAGTTGATAATTCTGAACACGAAAAAGTTAGTAAAGTTTTATTTGCTGCAGCGATGACTTATGTTGCTGGATTAATTTCTAACTTATTACAACTTTTAAGAATAATCATTCTTTTAAAAGGACGAGATGACTAACGGTTTATTAATAGTTGATAAAGAAAAAGGAATAACTAGTCGTGATGTTGTCAACGAGATTAGTAAAGTTTTAAAAACCAAAAAAGTTGGTCATACTGGCACTTTAGATCCACTTGCAACGGGTGTATTAATTGTAACCATTGGAAAAGCAACAAAATTAGGGGAAATAATTACTTCTTTAGAAAAAAGTTATCAAGCTGAAGTGGTATTAGGATTAAAAACAGACACTTTAGATATAACTGGTAATATTTTAAAAAATGTCGATACTAACTATTCTAAAGAAGAAATAAATCAAGTTTTACAATCTTTTATAGGAACTTATAATCAAGAAGTACCAATTTATTCAGCGGTTAAAATTAACGGTAGAAAGTTATATGAATATGCTCGTAATAACGAAAAGGTAGATTTACCAAAAAGGTTGGTCACCATCAAAAAAATAAATTTAGATGAAATAAGACAAGAAAATAATCAAACCGTTTTTAAATTTACCTGTTTAGTTAGCAAAGGAACTTATATTAGAAGTTTAATTTCAGATATTGCCGCTAAATTAAAAACGGTAGGGACAATGAAAAATTTAAGAAGAATAAAACAAGGTAAATATACTATCTATGATACTTGTAAATTAGAAGACATTAAAAATAATAATTTTAACATTATTTCGATTAACGAAGCTTTAAGTGATTATTATACTGTTAAGGTTGATAGTACTCTTAAATTTAAAATTAAAAATGGTCAAGTCATCGATGATATATATGGTCATGATTTTGTTTTATTTATTGATGATGAAGCCATCGGTTTATATAAAAAGGAAGGCAATTTACTAAAACCTTATAAAATGTTCATATAAGTATTTACTTTTTAATAAAATTAGTGTATGATTAAGTAGTACTTATTTCTGAGTTTAAAAATGCTCCGTTTTTATACTCGGTTATAAGCGAATATATCAAGAAAGGAGAATAAAAATGGCTTTGACAAAAGAAAGAAAAGCAGAATTAGTTAAAAAATTTGGTAAGGATACTAACGATACTGGTAGTATTGAAGTACAAATTGCTATTTTAACTGATGAAATAAACACTTTGACTGAACATTTAAAAGTTCATAGTCAAGATTTTCATTCAAGACGTGGATTGTTAAAAAAAGTTGGTCATAGAAGAAGTTTATTAAATTATTTATTAAAACATGATGTTACAAGATATAGAACAGTTATCAAAGAATTAAATTTAAGAAAATAGTAGGCACTTTTTTAAGTGTCTTTTATTATTAGGAGGATTTATGAAAAAAACTTTTGAATTAGATTTTAGAGGAAGAAAATTAATTGTTGAACACGGGGAATTAGCTAAACAAGCTCATGGTTCCATCTTAGTTAGATATGGTGATACGGTTGTTTTATCAACTGTTGTTATGTCTAAGAATGTTAACTTATTAGCTGATTTTTTTCCGCTTATGGTGTTATATAATGAAAAATTATATTCAGTAGGAAAAATCCCAGGAGGATTCATTAAAAGAGAAGGTAGGCCTACTGAAAACGCTACTTTAGCTGCAAGAATGATCGATCGACCAATGCGTCCACTATTTCCTGAAGATTTTAAAAATGAAGTCCAAATTGTCAATACTGTTTTATCAGTTGATCAAGATAATTCACCAGAAATAACAGCATTATTTGGTTCGTCTTTAGCTACTTGTATTAGTCAAGTTCCCTTTAATGGACCAGTAGCAGGAGTTAAAGTAGGACGAATTAATGGACAATTCATTATTAATCCAACTGTCGAACAAACAGAGTTATCAGATATCGACTTAACTGTATCTGGAACGATCGATGCTATCAATATGGTTGAAGCTGGAAGTAAAGAAGTTAGTGAAGAAGATATGTTAAAAGCTTTAATGTTTGGACATGAAGCTATTAAAGAATTAATTAAATTTCAAGAACAAATTATTAACGAAATTGGTGTACCTAAATATGATTATCCAAAATTAGAAATAACTGAAGATTTAATTACAGAAATTGATAAAAGTATTAGAAATGATGTTGATAAAGCCCTAAGAATCAAAGATAAACAAGAAAAATATGCTGCTTTGGACAATATTAAAGAACAGTTGATAAACAAATATAAGGAAGCTAGTGAAGAAAAATTAAAAGAAGAAGAATTAGCTGAATTATTAACTAAAGTGGCTAATGTTTTTGAAAGTATCAAATACGAAGTTTTTAGAAATATTGTTGTCAAAGAAAAAATAAGAGCAGATGGTAGGAAAATGACTGAAATAAGACCTTTATCAACGGCTATTGATCTATTACCGAGAACTCATGGCTCTGCTTTATTTACAAGAGGAGAGACTCAAAGTTTGTCAATTACGACACTTGGTGCTTTAGGTGAACATCAAATTTTAGATGGTCTAGGTATCGAAGACTCTAAACGTTTTATTCTTCACTATAACTTCCCGCAATTTTCAGTTGGTGAAACTGGTCGTTATGGTTCGCCAGGAAGAAGAGAAATTGGCCATGGTGCTTTAGGTGAAAGAGCATTATTGCAAGTTATTCCTTCTGAAGAGGAATTTCCATACACAATTAGAGTTGTATCAGAAATATTAGAATCTAATGGTAGTAGTAGTCAAGCAAGTATATGTGCTGGCTGTATGAGTTTAATGGCAGCTGGAGTGCCTATTAAAGCACCAGTTGCTGGAATCGCTATGGGTCTTATCACCAGTGGTGATGATTATACTATTTTAACCGATATTCAAGGATTGGAAGATCATTTAGGAGATATGGATTTTAAAGTAGCAGGTACGCGTAGAGGAATTTGTGCTTTACAAATGGATATTAAAATTAAAGGGATTACTGAACAAATTTTAAAAGAAGCTTTAGAGCAAGCTCATCAAGCTAGATTAGAAATATTAGATGTAATTGAAAAACAAATCAAAGAACCACGTTCTGAAGTAAGTAAATATGCGCCTAAAACAATGACTTTTACTATTGATCCTAATAAAATTAAAGATGTTATTGGTAAAGGTGGCGAGATGATTACAAAAATCATTTTGGAAGCTAGCCATGTTAATACAGTCAATGATATTAATGCAGTTAAAGTTGACTTAGAAGATGATGGAAGAGTTATTATTTATCACACTTCGAAAGAAATTATCGAAAAAACAGCTGAAATGATTAAAGATGTAGTTAAAGAGGTTGAAACCGGAAAAATTTATACTGGTAAAGTTGTTAAAGTAGAAGATTTTGGTTGTTTTGTCGAACTATGGCCAGGAACTGAAGGATTAGTTCATGTATCTCATTTAGCTAAAGAACGAGTTGAAAAACCTAGTGATGTTGTTAAAGTGGGCGATGAAATAATCGTTAAATCATTAGGTTACGATAAGAGAGGAAGACTAAATTTATCTCGTAAAGATGCCTTAAAATAATATGTTAAAAAAGACCAAATGATTTGGTTTTTTTTAACATAAAAAATAATTTGACATTTAAAATAAATATGATAATATATTAACGAGGAAGTGGTAGTATGGTAAATTTTGTCAATTTTAACTCACAACTTCGTAATATATTAGAAAGGATTTACATTGATTTAAAAAATAAATATGATAAATATGAAGTAGGAGTTAAATATTATGATTTTTTTGAAAATTTAAAAATAGAAAATCCAGAATTATATCAAAATATTATTGGATTATGTTTTATTGACCACTATCGAATCTTATTACATTTAAAAGAAGAAAAACTAATTAATCCTGACAATATGGAAATATTAGATTTATATAGTCAAATTGAAGATATTGACGATTTAAATATTTTTTTAGAAGAACACCCTGATTTAATATTTGAAATGGTTTTTGGTAGTTTTAAATTTAAATCTTTTACTATCAAAGGACAAGCTTGCCTAATTTCTCAATTAAGTGATGAAGAAACTCTTAAGTTTAATAAATTTTCTATCTTTGAAAAATATAATATCTTTAAAAAAAGAAATTTAGAAGATTTTATTATTTTATACAAAAATACTATTAATATTAATCCTGATGATATTATCTTAAGAAAATTTGCTATTATCGAAATCCTTAATATTCTAGATTTTTTGTTATCTAAAAATGTCAAAAACTTTCAAGAATTAATATTAAAAATGACCAAAATATATTATAAATGGAAAAAATTTTTACAAGCAATGAAACCAGATTTGATTTTCGGTAATGATAAAGAAATTATTGATTTAATTGAAAGTACGCCAATTGATGATATTTTATACACTTTAGCCTATAATGAAGAATATTTAGAAATAATTGTCGAAGATTTTTTAGAATATGAAACCAATTCAATAATTGATAAGGTAGAAGTTGATGATCAATTTGAACAATTAGTTCCTTATGAAGTAAAGATAAAATTAAAAGAAGTATAATTATTTTAATAATTCATATACTTCTTCAATACTTTTATCTTTTTTATTTTTGTAATATGGTTTTAAATGTAAATGGAAATGTTTTACTTCTTGAATTAAACCATTATTTTGAATTAAAGTTAAGCCATCACAATTTAATTTTTCTTCTAATCTTAATTTCAAACTTTTTGCTACATCTAAAATATGGGTTAGCGTTTTCATATCAATACTAGTTAAGTCTTTAAAATGTTCCTTAGGAATAATCAAGGTATGACCAACACTATCAGGATTAATGTCCAAAAAAGCAAAAACAACTTCATCTTCATAAATTTTATATGAGGGGATTTCTCCTTTAATAATTTTACAAAAAATACAATCCATATTATTACCTCCATAGTAATTATAACAAAATATGAAAAAAAATCCTAGAAAAATATCTAGGTTTACGTGAATATCTGCGAATATTCTATTTATATGTTGATAAATTACAGTTATTTTTATACATGTTATTTTAAAATATGATAATTTAGTGTATAATTATGTTAAGAAAAATCTAATAATTTTAGTGCATATGTTATATAGAAAAAAACTGTTGATGAATAAAATAATATATCTAATCAATTTAGATATATTTCAAACTTTTATTTATATATTTTAGGAGGTGAGATAATGTTTCGTGAAGATTTTCAATTACTTGATAAAAATATTATTTATTTAGATAATGCAGCTACTTCATTAAAACCAAGAACAGTTATTGCAAGCATTCAAGATTATTATAATAATTATAGCGCTAATGCGCATCGCGGTGACTATGATTTAAGTTTGCAAGTTGATTATAAATATGAAGAAACAAGAAATTTAGTTAAAAATTTTATTAATGCTAAAAAAAGCAAAGAAATAATTTTTACTAGTGGTACAACCGATTCATTAAATAAAATTATATTTGGTTATTTTAAAGATTATTTAAATGATAATGATGAAGTTCTGCTTACTAAAAGTGAACATGCATCCAATGTTTTACCTTGGTTTGAATTAGCTAGTTTAAAAAGTTTAAGAATAAATTATATTCCTTTAGATAATTTAGAATTGACATTAGAAAATGTCAAAAAAACTATTACTGAAAGAACCAAAGTAATTAGTATTGCTCATATTACTAATGTAGTAGGGGATATACGTCCAATTAAAGAAATTATCGAATATGCTCATAGTAAAGGAATTTTAGTTATCGTCGATGGAGCACAAAGTGTCGCTCATCTAAAAGTTGATGTTCAAGATTTAGATATTGATTTTTTAGCTTTTTCTGCACATAAGATGTTAGGACCAACCGGTGTTGGGATTTTATATGGAAAAGAATGTCTGTTAAATAATATAAAGCCAATTATTTTTGGCGGAGGAATGAATGCTAGTTTTCAATTTGATGGAACAAGGGTTTATAGTGAATTACCTCATTTATTAGAAGCTGGTACTCCTAATATTGCGGGAATTATTGGTTTTGGAGAAACTATTAAATATTTAAATACTATTGGTATGGATAAAATAACTGAATATGAGAAACAATTAAAAAAATATGCAGTTGAAAAGTTAAAAAAAGTTAAAGACATTGTCATTTATAATGAGAATAGTGAAAGTGGAATTATCACCTTCAATATTAAAGATATTTTTGCTCAAGATTTAGCTATTTATCTTAATAAATATAATATTTGCGTAAGAGCTGGTAACCACTGTGCGAAAATTTTAAAAGATGACTTAGGTATTAAAAATACCTGTCGGATTAGTCTATATTTTTATAATACTAAAGAAGAAATCGATTATTTAGTAAAAGTTTTAAACAATCCTAACTTAAAAGAAGAAATAATTTGATTTCTTTTTTCTTTAAAAAACTAGATTTTAAATTATTATTTTGATAAAATAAAGCATAGGTGGTATTATGAAAAAGGTAGTATTGTTATTAATATTATTATTACTAACTGGTTGCAATAACAATTATTATAGTACTAATTTATTTTATATGGATACTGTTATTAATATCAAAATATATAATGCTAAACAAGAAAAAGTAGAAAAAGCTTTTAAAGAAATCGAAAGTATATATCAAAAATATGATAATTTAACTGATTTCTATGATCAAAATAGTGAATTATCAAAGTTGAATAACAATGTTAATATTAATATTTCCGATGAACTTTGGCAATTAATTAAGTTTGGTGATGAGTGGTATGATAAAAGTAATGGTTTATTAAATATTAATATTGGTGCACTAACTAAAGTATGGCATGATTTTAGAGAAAATCATACTGAATTACCTGATGTTAAAAATATCGTTATAGAAAGATTAAATATTGTCGATGATCGAATAACTAATGATAATGTAAATATTGATTTAGGTGCTATTGCTAAGGGTTATGTCACGCAAATAGTAGGGGAATATTTAAAAAATCAAGGCTTAGAATATTATATAATCAATGCGGGAGGTAATGTTTTAGTAGGAAAAAGCCCTAAGGGATATTATAATATTGGTATTGCCAGTCCAATTAGTGATGAGACTTTTGAGATTATTAAAGGAGAGAATATCAGTGTGGTAACTAGTGGTGGCTATGAAAGATTTTATCAATATAATGGTAATTTATATCATCATATCATCGATCCTAATACCAAATATCCAGCCAATTACATGAAAAGTGTAACTGTAATAGGAAAAAATAGTGGCTTATGCGATGCTTTATCGACGACTTTATTTTTAATGGATATTGAAAGTGGGAAAGAATTTATCAGAGATTATGATGTTGATGTTATTTGGTTTACTAATGATGATGAAATAATAAAAAGTGATGGTTTTAGATATGAATAAAAATGATATCAGATTAATTGTCATAATTATCTTAATCGCTTTGATAATTCTATTCATATTTTCAATCACTAAAAAGAAGGCTAAAATAGCTAATGTATACTATGGAAATGATTTAATTTTAAATATTAATTTAGGTATAGATAAGACATACGAAGTAATGGGAGAAAATGGCAAAGTTGTTATCGAAGTTTTAGATGATAAAATTAGAGTAGTCGAAGAAAATAGTCCTTATCATTTATGTTCTAAGCAAGGTTTTATATCTAATGCCGGACAATCAATAATTTGCCTACCTAATAAAATTATTATTAAATTACCTAATGAAGATATTGATACCGAGGTGAGTTAATTTGAAAAAATTTACACGTTTATCATTATTATTGGCTTTATCGGTAGCCTTAAATATTATTGAATCTAGTTTACCTCTTTTAAATGATTATATTCCAGGACTAAAATTGGGCTTAGCTAATATTGTTACTTTATTTATAATTTATAAATATGGTTTAAAAGAAGCATTATATGTCGGTATCTTAAGAGTATTTTTAGTTGGTATTTTAAGAACAGGCGTTTTTAGTACTCATTTTTTCTTTAGTTTATCAGGATGTCTTTTAAGTATTATTTTTATGTGTTTGGCTAAAAGATTTTTAAATTTATCAGTTATTGGCATCAGTATTATTGGCTCAATTGCTCATTCCCTTGGACAAATTTTAGTAGCTATTTTACTTCTTCAGATGCCAGCAATGATTTATTATTTACCTTGGTTATTGATATTTTCAATTCCTACAGGTTTATTAGTTGGAATAATCGGTAAACAACTTATCAATCATTTTGAAGATGATTTGCTTTTGTATTAAAATTATTGTATAATTTAAAATAGGAGGATGTTATGAAAAAGATATTATTTATTACTGCTTTAATGCTAACGTTATTGTTTACAGGATGTCAAAAGCAATTAAAAGAAGGAATTTATGAAGGAAGCGCTATTGATACGTATGGTGGTGAAGAAAACACGGCTACAGCTCGTGTTACAATCGATCAAGATGGTAAAATAACTGATGTATATTTAGATACTACATATACGAAAGATGGAATTGAAACAACTAAAAAAACTTTAGGTAATGAGTATGGTATGAAAACTGGTAACAGTGATTATGGCCAAGCCGAATATGAGTGGTTTGAACAAATTGAAGCTTTAGAACAAGCGATAATCGACAATCAAGGGATTACCTTTTTAAATATCGATAGTGATGGTTATACTGACGCTGTAAGTAGTTGTACTATTAAAGTAGATGCATTATATGAAGCTTTAGAAAATGCCTTAAACAAAGCAAAATAGATTTTAATAATCTATTTTTTCATTTATATTTCACAAAAATATTATATAATAATTAAGAGGTGAGGTTATGAGGGTTTTAATCGTCGATGATGAAGAAAGAATCAGAACACTGATTAAAGAATATTGTTTGAATGAAAATTTTGAAGTACTGGAAGCTAGTGATGGAATAAGTGCTTTAGATAATATTAAAAATAATCAAATTGATATTGTCATTCTCGATATAATGATGCCTAAAATGGACGGATTAACTGCATATAAAGAAATTAAAAAATATAATATTCCAACAATCATTTTATCAGCTAGAACTGAAGAATATGACAAATTGATTGGATTTGATTTAGGAGTAGATGATTATGTTACAAAACCATTTAGTCCTAAAGAATTGATTGCAAGAATCAAGGCTGTTACTAAACGTTTTAATGATTTGGATGATATATATATTTATAAAGATTTAAAAATCGATTTCAAAGGTCATATTGTCTTTATTAAAGATGAAGAACTAAAGTTAACTCCAAAAGAATATGATTTATTAGTTTATTTTATAAATAATAAAAATAAAGCTTTATCTAGAGAAGAATTATTATCTAAAATTTGGGGATATGATTTTTTTGGTGATGATCGAACTATCGATACTCATATTAAAATGCTACGCAACAATTTAGGTGAATATCGTGATTTGATTCAAACAGTGAGAGGAATGGGTTATAAATTTGAAATCAAATAAAAATAAATTAAAAATCCATATCTGGCTTTATTTAATAATTTTTACTTTAGTTATAATGCTATTTCTATGGTTTTTTCAAGTTGTTTTTATCGATAGTTATTATGAATATAGTAAAACTAAACAAATAAAAAAAACAACTTTGAAAATTATCGAAAATTATGATGTCGATGAAGAAGCTTTAGACAAGTTATCATATGAAGAAAATGTTTGTATTGAAATTGTCAAAAATAGAATGACTATTTATACTTCTAATGATTCTAATCGTGGATGTATTATAAGTGGTAATAAATATAAAGATGATTTTTATTCTCTTGATAAAAATGAACAAACTTATAAATTAATTAATCCTATTTTTAATACAAAATCATTAATATATGCAAGGAAATATAACGACGATATTACTATCTTTGTCAATGCTTCTTTAGAGCCTTTAGATAATACAATTTTAATTTTATCTAATCAATTGATTATCGTATCGATTATCGTCATTGTTCTAGCACTTATTATTGGATATTTTATCTCAAAAAGAATTAGTAAACCAATTGAAAAAATGAATAAAAATGCTAAACAACTAGCTAATGGTAATTATGAATTTACTTTTGATAATACTTCTAATATTTATGAAATCGATGAATTAGCTAATACATTAAACTATGCTAAAGAAGAATTAGAACAAACTGATGAATTAAGAAAAGACTTATTAGCTAATGTTTCACATGATCTTAAAACGCCTCTTACAATGATTAAAGGTTACGCAGAAATGATTCGGGATTTAAATTCTGATAACGCAGAAAAAAGAACTGAAAATTTAAATGTTATCATTGAAGAAAGTGAAAGATTAAATATTTTAGTTGAAGATCTTTTAACCTTATCGAAAATACAGGCCAATAAGGATACTTTAGATAAAGAAAGTTTTGATATTGTTGAATTGATTAGTAATATTATAAAACGTTATGGTATTTATAAAGATACTGAGGGTTATATTTTTGAAATAAATGCACCGAGTAAAGTAATAATTAAAGCTGATAAGAAAAAAATCGAACAAGTAATTTACAATTTAATCAATAATGCTATTAATTATACTGGCGACGATAAAAAAGTAATTATCAACGTTTTAGTTGATAAAAATGTTAGAGTCGAAATAAAAGATACTGGAAAAGGAATAAAAAAAGAAGATTTACCACATATTTGGGACAAATATTATCATTCTAAGAAAAAACATAAACGTAATATTATTGGAACAGGAATTGGTCTTTCAATTGTTAAAACAATTTTAGAAAGTCATAAATTTAAATATGGGGTAGAAAGTAAAAAAAATAAAGGCACGACATTTTATTTTGAAATTAATAAGTAATTTGCTATAATAATACTAGGAGGGAATTTTATGGAATTAAATAAAATATATTCTAAAGTATTTGGTTGGATGTTTTTAGGTTTAATGGTAACATTTTTAACAGGTTTCATTATTTCTAATAATATAAATATGTTATTATTCGTTTTAAAAATCCCATTTATTGTCTATGTAATATTAGAAATTGGTTTAGTTATTTTCTTATCAGCTAGAATTCACAAAATGAATGATACAACAGCTAAAATATGTTTCTTAATTTATTCATTTATAACTGGTTTAACTTTCTCGACAATATTTATCGTCTATGAATTATCATCAATTATCTATGTCTTTGGTATAACAGCTTTATTATTTGGTATTTTTGCTTTGATTGGTCATTTTACAAAAATTGATTTAAGTAAAATTGGTACTTTTTTGTTCATGGGATTACTTGGCATTATTATTTGTACCATTATTAATATTTTTATTGGTAATAATACATTTGATTTAATTATTACTATTATATCTGTTATTATTTTCTTAGTTTATACAGCATATGATATTCAAAAAATTAAAAGAATGATGAATACATTACCTGAAGAAAACTTAGCCATTTGTGTAGCTTTAGAATTATATTTAGATTTTATTAATTTATTCTTGGATTTATTAAGATTATTTGGTAAAAAAAGAAATTAAAAATTGAGTCACACCATTTGATGTGGCTTTTTATGACTATCATTTAGTACAGGAAAATTATATATTCCAAGTCAAATAGAAGATTTTGCTGTTTTAATATATAAAAAACTAAAAAATAAGTTTAAGAAATATATTAAAGATTTAGTAGTTAATGATAAATAAAGTATTCATTATTTATAAAACAATTAAGTTAAAATTGCTATCATTTTTTCACAAAGTATAGTATAATTAAAACGGTGAGCAATATGATTTATATTTTGTATGGAACAGTTGATTATTTAATTAATAAATACACAAATAAAATCATCGATGACAATAAAGTAGGGGAATTTGATATCAACAAATACGATTTAACTAATACTTCCTTAACTGACATTATTAACGATGCTAGCAGTATGTCATTATTTAGTGAAAAAAAAGTTATTATTGTAAATAACGCTTATATATTTACTGGATCTAATAAAAAAAATATAGAACAAAACATTGATGAATTAGAAAACTATGTAAATAATAATAATGAAAATACTATTTTAATATTTATTGTTAACAATGAAAAATTAGATGAACGTAAAAAAATAACCAAATTAATTAAAAAAAATGGTATTGTCAAAGATTTTAATACCATAGATAATATAACTTTAGCTAAAAATTTATTTGATAGCTACTCTATTTCTATAGATAATATAAAATATTTAATTGAAAGAGTAGGGGATGATACTACCCTACTTGCTAGCGAAATTGAAAAAATAAAAACTTATAAAGATAAAGATTTAAATATTACTAAGGATGATATAACTAAGCTAACAACTAAATCATTAGAAGTAAATAATTTTAAATTAATCGATGCAATTATAAAAAAAGATAAAGCTTTAGCATTATCATTGTACCAAGAACGATTAAAGTTAAATGAAGAACCTATCGCTATTATTATTTCATTGGCAAATCAAATTAGAATAATGTATCAAGTAAAACAACTATATTTAAATGGTTATACGGAGAACAATATTGCATCAATTTTAAAAATACATCCGTATCGCGTTAAATTAGCTGCCCAAAACAGTAAAAAATATGATTCTGATATATTATTAAATTATATTAGCAAATTAGCCAATTTAGATATTAATATTAAAAATGGTAAAATTGATAAAAAATTAGGGTTGGAATTATTTATTATATCATTATAAAGTCTATATTTAGTATAAATACAGACTTTTTATAAATGTTTAACTTCCGATAATATATATTATGTTAACTAACTAATTTCCGATAATCTATTTATTTAATCTTTTTTTAGTTTTGTTGACGGCTTTTAAAGTTAACTGATAGTCATCTTCATCAAAATTGATTTTATAAAAATCTAGAACATTTTTAAAAGCAATATTAAATTTATCATATGCCTTATTTATATATTTTTTTTCAATTATCCCATAACTTGATAAATAATATATCTTATTATTGAACATATTAGTAATAGAGATTAATTGTTCTTTAATTATTTTAGCTTTATCTTTATTTGAATTGTTAGCTAATTTATCAAATTTTTCGCATAATTCTTTATATGAACCAATTTTATTAGAATAACGATCATATTGTTTTTCAGTATATAATCCATCGATAACTAAACCATATAAGAAATCATTAATTGGGACCGTTTGAAACAAATGTTTAGATGATGTTAATAAATTTATCTTATAATTAATAATCCCCTTCTCTTCTTTAATTAAGTCATTATAACTTTTATCACTAAACAAATTATTCATAGCAACGATAATTAATTTGACAATTGGGTCAAAATAATTATCATTATTTTGATTTTTATAAATAATTGTCTCATAATTTTGCGATATTGCCATTTCACTTAAAATAGAAATTCCTATTTCATTAATAGTTTCACCATAATAACTATATCCTAAACTAGTTTTTTCTTCGATTATTAATCCTGAAAAAACTAATTCTTTGCTACCTTTTTCATACATTTCAAAAAAATCAATTTCCGACTTTCCTAACAAATGAATTAATTCATTTATATTTTGATTAATATCTTTCAAATTATACTTTTCTTTCGTTAATTGCCTTTTTAATTTTTCCTCAATTTGATACCGACTATCTTTATTAAAAAGAGGTAATAAGAAATTTAAAGATTCTTTAAAGTTATCAATTTTTTTCATGAATGAACGCCTACCCTACTAAATTAATTATAGCAAAATTACCTTATTTTAACAATCTTTTTAGATGAATAAAAAACAAGGAACTGTCAATAATATTAATGGGTGATAAAATGAAAAAGAATGCTAACGCTAATAAAAGTTCTAATGCTAAAAAATCTTGCAACGAAAAAAGCAAAACTAATGCTAATTCAAGCATGAATAAAAGCAAACAAACTAATGCTAGTGCTAATACTTCTTCAAATTATGATTTTGAATAAGTCTTAACCCAAGAAAAAGCTCAATAAGAGCTTTTTTCTTTATTAATAAATTCGACATATTTACAACCATCAGAAATATCATAATTAGAACAACCTAACATAATATTATTATTTTTAGTAATGGTTTTAAAAATCACGTATCCATTACACTTAGGACAAGGTTTTAAATTTATCTTATGAGTTAGATTAGTTGTTTTAAAGCCACAAATTTCATCTTCTGAACTGCAACAATAGATATCTTGCTTTAAACCATCAAAATACTGTTTTCTAAGATAATTACCACATATAGGACAGATTAGACTTTCCATTTTATAATTATATTTGTTAATAACATCATCTTTAAATTCAACATTCTTGTTATTTTTTAGTTCTAAAACAAATGGTGAAGGTTTTGATTGTGGGACAACAATATAAACTTTATTTTTAGTTCTAGTTAAAGCAACATAAAATAGTCTTCTTTCTTCGGCATATCGATTCGCTTTTTCATTTATTATTGAAAAAATTGGATCATCTTTTATTTTAGATGGGAACCCAAAGGTATCATCGATAGCATTGATAATGATTACCTCATCAAATTCTAAACCTTTAGAACGATGGACGGTAGCAAATTCAATGTTAGCTTTTTTACATTCGTTACATATTATTTTTTCTTTAAATTGATAAAATAAATTTGTCTTAAATAATTTTTCCATATCATAATTATAGCGACCAATTAATAAAATTTTAGAATTTTGATTTTCATCATAAATATTTTTAATTATTTCACATAATGTTTCTGCTTTATCCATTAAGTTAGAACCTCGATCATCAATATATGAATAAACGCAAATTGGTTTTTCGATATGTTTATTAGAATGAAGAGTTTTTTTAATATTATTTTCATCTCTTTGGACAAATTCACCAGCAACATCAATTAATTCTTGACAGTTACGATATGTATTTGTAATTTTTAAAACTTCAGCATAACCCATTTCTTCTTTAAATTTAGTAAATAACTCAACATTAGAACCGGCAAAGGAAAATATTGATTGCCAATCATCTCCTACGGCAACAATATTACAAGAAAATATATCAGATAATGTTTTAATAAGATCAAAACGTGGTTTAGAAATATCTTGATATTCATCAATAATTAAATATTTATAATTCTTATTATCAAAATTAAATTGATTGTTTTTTAATAATAAAGTAGCTTTAACAATCATATCTTCAAAATCAATGAAATTACCTCTTTCTAATGATTGCTGATAATATAAATATAATGGCTTAATAGTCATCAAAAATTGTTTAGTTCTAATATCACCCGTGATGTTTGTTAAATTGTCTAATTCATCAATAGACAGATTTTTAAGTTTTATTTTACTGATAAACTCCATTGCTAAAGTTAAGTAATGATAATAATAAGAATCAATATCTGTTTCTGTTAATTTTTTAAATATTTCCTTTTCATTTATTGGCTTTAGAATAAAACCATTGGCAATTAATAATTCTTCTAAATGACTTAAAAGAGGTCGCCCATCATTAAATTTTGAATAAGTGACTATCATTTTAGTACCGTTTCGCTCATGAATCTGTTTTTTTATATTAATATTATGCATGTATTTATTTAAAGCATTAAATGAATATAAATTACTACTACCATTTTGACTTATTCCAAAATGTTCTAAATAAATGATATTTTCTCCTTGTTTAATTGTGAAATCTGGTAAATATATTTTATCGTTATCATATATGTATCTTTGTTCATATTCATATTCTAAACCGTTTAAAAATAAAAAATTAGCAATCTTTAATTCTTCATTTGACTTTAAATATTCACTTTGAATACTTCGACGAAATTTGCTTCTTTTTTTAATAACAGAATTGTTGTATTCTTTTAAATTATCTTTAATACTTTTAAATAAGCATTCACTTTTGTATTTATGATATTCTTCAAAAGAATTAAATTTCATCATCGATTCATCAACATTAGAATAATACGACAAAAATGTCATCATATTTTTTAAATCATCTTTATTTTTGAATAGTTCTTTTTGCATGTATTTTTTTAATAAATTGTACTTTTTTCCATCATCAATTGGTCTTTTCTTAATATTATTAGACTCTAAAATATTTTTTCCTAATTGATGAAATGTCTTTACATCAACATTAAGTTTTAAAATCTTATTTAATTTTTCATCTAATTCTGAAACATTTTTTCTAGCAAACGATAAAGCTAATATTTCATCTCCTTTAATTCCACATTTATCAATTAAATATCTAATTTTACCTATCATCGTCGTTGTCTTACCACTTCCAGCTCCAGCTATAATAAGATTATAATTTTCATCGGTTAAAATAGCTATTCTTTGATTTAAATCAAGCGAAACATTGGGATTTATTTCATCATATAAATGATCAAAATAATCTTGATACTTAATCAATCCTTTTTTAATAAAATTTAGATTATGGTCTTTTAATTGTTTATCATCAAATAAATTTAGCCTTAAATTTTCCTTTACACTTATATATCTATCCAACATATTATCACCTATTATATTTACATTATAACAGAAAATATTATATTTTAAAATACAAAATGATTGATAATCATAAATAAAACACCTATAATAAAAAATAAAAACATAATTCCTTTTTTATTATAGCTATTAGCAGTTGGCAATAACTCATATAAAGATATATGAATCATGATACCAGCAATTATTCCAAATAAACAACCCATTATACGATCGTTAATAAAATTAGATAAAAACAAATAAGTTAACAAAGCTCCAAACGGTTCAGAAATAGCTGATATAAATGTATAAAATATTGCTTTAAAACGGCTATTGGTAGCATAATAGATAGGAATAGATATACTTATACCCTCAGGAATATTATGGAGCGCTATGGCGATAGTAAGTGATATTCCAAGCATAATATTACTGTTAGTTGCCATAAAAGTAGCTATACCTTCTGGAATATTATGGATAATGATAGCTAACATAGAAAAGATTCCTACTCGATATAAATTACTATTATCGTGTTTACAAGGAAGATATTTATCGATAAAAATAGAAAATAAGATACCACTTACAACAAAAATAAGCATATATATAAAGGCTGGAAATTTAAAAAATAAATTTGTAAGCAAATGAAAAGATTCATTCATTAAATCGGTAACCGACACTGTCAACATAACTCCAGCGGCAAAACTAAGTGAGGCAATAATAATGTTATCATTTCTTTTTTTGAAAAATATAAAAAAAGTCCCCACCATTGTCGATAATCCGGCCATTATCGTAAGAATAAAAGCATAAGATATATTGCTCATATTATCACCTATTTAATTATATGAATTAATAAAAAAACTAGTAAAAATTACCAGTTTGATTTTAAGTTAAAATATTTTAGACCTATCCATGAGGATGATATTTATCATATTCATCTTTTAGTTTTTGATTAGAAATATGCGTATATATTTGAGTCGTCGATAAAGAACTATGGCCTAGCATTTCTTTAATACTAACAATATCAGCGCCCCTATCTAGCAAATGAGTAGCAAAAGAATGTCTTAAAGTATGCGGAGAAAATTCAGTTTTAATATTTTTTTTGAGCGCTAAAGCTTTAACTAGTTTATAAAAACTTTGCCTTGACAATTTCTTCCCGCGATTATTTAAAAATAAATATTCCGTATTATCTTTTAATAGTTGCCTACGATATTCATTAATATATATTTTTATAAAATATATAGCATAATCACCAATAGGAATAATTCGTTCTTTATTACCCTTACCTAAGGTCCTAATTAAATCCATATCTAAATCAATGTCATTTAGTTTTAAATTGACTAATTCACTAACTCTTAATCCAGTTGCATACATCAGTTCTAACATTGCTTTATTACGATAACTATATTTATCAATTAAATCAATATCTAATAACTTTTTGACCTCATCGTATGAAAGAGTCTTTGGTAGTGTCTTTCGTAATTTAGGAACTTCTAAATATTCGCTAGGATCTGTTACAAAATGATGTGTAACAACCAAAAATTTATAAAAAGTTCTTAAAACTGAAACATTGTGGTTAATTGAATTAGTTGAAAGCTGTTTTTCTCTTAAATATTTAGTATAACTCATAATATCTTTTCTCTTAATATTATCGATATCCAAATTATTTTTTTTTATATATTCATAATATTTATATAAATCATTCATATAAGAATCGATAGTTTCATTACTGTATTTTTTATCAATTAAAAGATAAGTTTTAAATTCTAAAGCTTTATCGTTGAATTTATCTTTATTAGCTACGAATTTCATTCTAATCACCTATTTAATTATATCATACTATATCAATTTTTATTATTTTTTGATAAAATATTAGTGGTGATTTATATGGAACCCTTAGCTCATATTTTAAGACCTAAAAAATTAAGTGATGTGGTAGGACAAAAACATTTAATTGGTGAAAATAAAATATTATCTAACTTAGTAGCTAACAAAAAAGTTTTTTCGATGATTTTATATGGAAAACCTGGCATCGGAAAAACTAGTATTGCTAATGCCATTGTAAGTGAATTAAATTGTGATTATATTTTACTAAATGCTGTTATTAATAACAAAAAAGATTTTGATGATGCAATAAGTGAAGCTAAGATTAATAATGGTTTAATCATCATTATGGATGAAATTCATCGATTAAATAAAGATAAACAAGATTTATTATTACCTTATTTAGAAAATGGTCTAATTACTTTAATTGGCATGACCACTTCTAATCCTTATCATAAAATTAATCCGGCTATTAGAAGTCGTTGTCAAATCTTCGAACTTAAAGAATTAAATGATGAAGATATTTTAGAAGCATTAAATAAAGCTACTAATTATTTAGAAAATATCAAAGTTGATCAAGAAAGTTTAAAATATATTGTCAAATTATCAGGTGGCGATTTAAGATATGCTTATAATTTGTTAGAAATTGCTTATTATGCTAGCAATAATAAAACCGTTGATATCGAACAAATAAAAAAAATAAATAATAAACCAGTTTTTTTTCACGATAAAAATGAAGACGGTCATTACGATGTTTTATCAGCTTTTCAAAAATCAATTAGAGGAAGCGACGTTAATGCTAGTCTACATTATCTAGCTCGTTTAATCGAGGCCGAAGATTTAGATAGTATCTACCGCAGAATGAGTGTAATTGCTTATGAAGATATTGGTTTAGCTAATCCTACAATGGGACCAAAAGTTGATGCTGCTATCAATGCCTGTGAACGTTTAGGACTACCTGAAGCTAGAATTCCTTTAGCAACAGTTGTTATTGAACTAGCTCTTTCTCCTAAATCTAATTCTGCTATAATAGCTTTAGACAAAGCATTAGAAGATATAAGATTAGGAAACACAGGCAATGTACCTAATCACATTAAAACCAATTCAACGACCTATTTATATCCGCATGCATTTCCTAATGCTTTTGTTAAGCAACAATATTTGCCAGACAAAATCAAAAATAAAAAATATTATATTCCTAAAACAACCAGCAAATATGAAATAGGTTTAAAAAGTGTCTATGATAAATTAAATAAAATGCAAGATAATTAAAATCTTGTTTTTTTAAGCGCCTATTTACCATTTTTTTAAACCGATACAATAAAATAAATATTTTTAATATTTAAATCCATATTATTAATGGTGAAATTATGAAAAAACAAAGCATATGGTTAGAAAATTTCAAAAATCAAACAAAAAAATTAGATACAAATGAAGAATGTGATGTTTTAATTATCGGTGGCGGAATAACAGGTTTATCAACAGCTTATCATTTGAAAGGTAAAAATTTAAAAGTTATTTTAGTTGAACGTAATGAAATTGGCAGTGGTATAACTTCTAAAACTACAGGAAAAATTACTTATTTACAAGAATTAATTTATTCTAAACTATATAAAGAAAAAGGTAAAGAAGTTGCCAAATTATATTTAAATTCTCAATTAGATGCAATTAAAATAGTTACCAATATTATTAAAAAAGAAAAAATTGATTGTGATTTAGAACAAGTTAAATCTTATGTTATCGGAAATAATTTGGAAAAAGAAAAAGATATCTTAAAAGAGTTTAATATTAAAGTTTTCGAAGATAAAAATGCTATTTTTGTCGATGACACTTATGTCTTTCATCCAATAAAATATTTGGTTAAAATAAAAGAAATTTTAGAAAATAATAATATTAAAATATACGAACATACCAATATTATTGAAATAAAAAATGATATTGCTTATACTAAAGAATATCATATAAAAGCCAAAAATATTGTTTTAGCTTGTCATTATCCTTTCTTTTTATTACCATTATTGATGCCGATTAAAGGATATTTAGAAAAATCTTATATCGCTTCTATTTCTAATATTGAAAATAAAAAGCTATCTGCCATAACATCAAACAATCCGACTATCTCTTTACGTTATCACTTAAATAATTTAATCTATTTAAATGGTTCTCACGCTATCTCTAATCATCAAAATGAACAGAAAAATTTTGATAATTTAATTAATGAAATTAAAAAATATGGTACTTTTGATTATATTTGGTCTAATCAAGATATAGTTACTAATGATCACTTACCTATTATTGGAAAAATTAACGATTCATTATTAATTGCCACTGGTTACAACACTTGGGGGATGACAAATGGGTCATTAGCTGGAAAAATTATAAGTGATTTAATTTTACAAATTGATAATAAATATACGGATTTATTTGCCGTTAAAAGAGATAAAAGTTTATATGAAATTAAAAATATTTTAAATGAAATAGTTAGAAATGGGAAAAGTTTTACTTTAAGTAAATTAATAAATAATAAAAAATGGTATTCTAAACAAGTACAATTTAAAGCAATTAAAAATGATAAGGTTGGTATATATATTGATGAAAACAATCAAAAACATATTGTCTATAATAAATGCCCACATCTTAAATGTGGCCTTATCTTCAATGAATTTGAAAAAACATGGGATTGTCCTTGTCATGGTTCTAGATTTGATATGGATGGTAATTTAATATTAGGACCAAGTCGTTATAATATAACATATAAAAAACAGTAAATCTTACTGTTTATTTTGTAACTTTAATATCTAAAAAAATTATAAATAACTTCATCAATTTTTTTTCATGTTAAAGTATGTATCCTGATAATTTAAATCTATACCTCTTAGCTGTGCCATTTCGGTTATTGTAACAAAGGCATATCCTTGTTTTTCTAATTCTTCCATCGCCATTAAAGTTCCCTCAACTGAACTTTGATAAATATCATGAACTAAGACAATAGCGCCATCATGAGCATGCTCAATTATTGCATTAGCTACTCGGTTTTTATTTTTATATTTCCAATCTAAAGGATCAATATCCCATAAAATAATATGCATATTAGCTAACTCTTTTCCATGATCAGTTAAATTTCCATATGGTGGTCTTAACAAAATTGGATTAACGCCAATAATCTCCTTTATTTTATCATTAGTTTTTTTAACTTCATCGATAAGACCAGAATCACTTACTAAATTTAAATTACGATGATTATAAGTATGGCTACCGATATCATTTCCTTGCAAATAAGCTTTTTTTAAGACCTCTTTATTATTTTCTACCCTACTACCTAAAACAAAGAAAGTGACTCTTGCATTATATTTATCTAAATTATCTAATAAATAATTAGTTGTGCTAGTACTTGGACCATCATCAAAAGTAAAAGCAATCAATTTTTTATCTTTAAATTGCGTTAAATCGCGAATATTAGGAACTTCTTTAGCGACTGTTTCATCTTTAGTAGTATCACGATATTGTTCTTTTAAATATTTATTTACATCTTCATAAGAAATCGTAATATTGATCTCTCCATCAGCCCACGAAGCTACTTGGTAAGGAGGAAACATTATTTCTAAACCATTATCTGTAAATTTAAAATAACGATAATTATCTATTGTTGGAGCTGTGCCTCTTTTTACCCATAACTCATCAAATTTTTTATTATCATCTTCACTTAATTTCATTGTATAATAATAAGCTAAATTAGTCATTTGTTTAAAAGATTCTTCATCCTTAAAAAAATATTTTAAGTCAACAAAATCCTTAATTTCATTATTCCAATATAAACTATCGTCATCTCGCATATAATGAGCACCACCAGTATAAGAATAAGTTAACATTTTGATATAGATAATATTATCATTTACATTTTTAGTAACAATCAAATTAAAATCATATTTAGGGTGTTCTATTTCCGCTGATTTTTTTACAATTGATAAAAATTCTTCTTTTTGTTTGTCGATATATTCATTAATTTTTTTCATAATTTTTTTATTTTCTATATTAGGATAATCGATTTTCAAATCATAACTATCAGTGCTTTCTAGGATATGTACTTCTTCCTTTTCATTGAATCCTTTAGCGATCAACATACTACTTGTTAAAAATAGCAAACATAAAATATATACTAACATTTTACCTTTTTTATTTAAACGTCTTTTCATACAAAACACCACCACTATTTAATAATATGTTTTTTTAATTAATACTATTTCCTAGTATATCAAAAAAAAGAATATAATCAATATTCTTTTTTAGTTTATTTTATTTTTGACATAAGTATGACATATCAAACTGGTCGGAGTAATAGGATTTGAACCTACGACCTCTAGTTCCCGAAACTAGTGTTCTAACCAAACTGAACTACACTCCGATAAAAAAAGAGCTTTAGTTAGCTACTTTTCTTGATTGAATTTCCGCTATTTTTTCAAAAACTTCTGTTGCATTATCTTCGTTTATTACGGTATAGCCTAATTCTTTTAAAGCCTGAACTTTGATTGTATTTAATTCCATTGTTCGACTCATTTTTTCTTCAATTTTATGTTCAATTTGAGCAACAAATCTTTCGTGCGAAGCAGCTATCTTAGTTCTTGAAGCTCCCCCACCATTATATAAAGTGAAAGCCGAAAATAAAATACTTTCAAAAATAAACTGTTGTTCCTCATCAAAAACAAATTCCATCGGTTTAGTAAAACCAGCAGCTTTAGAAACATAACCCAAAATATATTTTAATTCTTTAGAAGTATCTAATGATTGCAAAAAGTGATATAGATATAATAATATATAATATCCTTCAACATCATTTTCATCTTCGATTTTTTCTTTTAGTAATTCTACTATATCTTGCAATAATATTTTTTGTTTTCGACCTAATCCTTCAAATAAATTATTATTGACTTCTCCACTATCAGCTTTACATAAAGAATTTAATCTATCATCGACTTCATATATATAATCTGTCGTAATTTTAATTTTATCAATTTCATCAGCTGATTTAACTCCTAGTAAATTTAAAAGTAATACTTTTTTATCTTTTGGCCATTTATTGATATTATCCAATTCTAAATAATTGTATATCATTTGTCTAGATACACCGAGAAATTTAGCTAATTTGACTTTAGAAATGCCAAGTTCATGTAATATTTCGTTTAATTTGTTCATCTTCATAACCCTCCTATAATAATTTTACCACATTATTGTCAATTGTCAAGTGTCAAGTAAAAGTATAAGGGTTATTTTTATAAATACCAAAGTTTTTGATTATTTTTTCTTACTTCTTTAATAATTCCCCCACCTAAACAACGTTCATTCAGATAAAAAACGCAAGCTTGCCCGGGTGTGACTGATTTAACTAATTGAGGATATTTAACAATTATTTTATCATCGATAAATTCTAATTCAACGTCATTATCCGGTTGGCGATATCTAAATTTAGCAGTACATTTATTAATTTTTTCATCCCCTAACCAATTAACGTCAGTTACTATACAAGAATCACTATATAAATATTCATTATCTTCACCTAATGCGACATATAAAATATTTTTATCTAAATTTTTACCAACGACGAACATTCTATTTTCATAACCACCAATATTTAAACCTCTTCTTTGACCAATTGTATAATACATTAGACCTATATGTTTACCAAGTATTTTATTGGTATCAATATCGACGATATCACCTTCTTGATTAGGTAAATAATTTTCTAAAAATTTAGTCATATTACGTTCTCCGATAAAACAAATACCAGTTGAATCTTTTTTCTTAGCCGTAATCAGGTTATATTTACTAGCTATTTCTCTTACTTCTTTTTTATTCAAATGACCTATAGGAAATAAAACATTTTTAAGTTGTTCTTTTGACACTTGTGATAAAAAATAAGTTTGATCTTTATTATCGTCAATCCCTCTTAACAACATACCATCTTTCATTCTCGCATAATGTCCCGTAGCAATATAATCAGCGCCTAATTTATTAGCTTCTTTTGCAAACATATCAAATTTAATATATTTATTACACATAATGTCAGGATTAGGGGTTCGTCCATTTTTTAATTCATCTAAAAAATAAGTAAATACATAATCCCAATATTCTTTAATAAAATCCACGCGATGTAAAGGAATACCTATTTTTTGACAGACAGCTACTGCATCGTTATAATCTTGTTCTTGTGGGCAAATATTGTTGTTTAAAGTAGGATTACCCAAAATATCATTATTCAAAGAAGCATCCCAATTCCTCATAAATAATCCAATTACTTCATAACCCTGATTTTTAAGTAAAATAGCAGCAACACTACTATCTACTCCTCCACTCATTCCAATTACAACTTTTTTCATAAAACTCACCTCGCTAATTATATCACTTATAAAATAAGATGTAAATTAATTTTTAAAAATCTCTAATTTTATCAAATAAATCAATTATTTTATCTTGTGAAATTACTAATTTAGTTGAACTTATCAATTGATTAACTGCTTTAAAAATATCTTCTCGCTCAATTGTCTCAATATCTGATAAACTATTAAAAAATTTAATAAAATTTGTTATTTCCTTAAGTATTGTTTCTTCATCATCTGACGATTTTAATTTATCTAAATATTCTTTATATATTTTAATGGCTTCTTTTATATAAGTATATCATATTATTTAATAAAATTAATAATTGCTTTAACTAATTTAGGCATTAAATAAGCATCATATACCCCCATTAAAACCACTATTATTAAAACAATGATTAAAATTTTAAAATATTTATTCATTATTAATTTAAAATCTAACGTTTTTTTCTTAAAAATAACATAAATCATTTTAAAAGAAAAGCTCATAGCATACATAACTAAAAACAAAATAAATAAAAGGGATAATACTTGTCCTGGAAAAGTATAAATAATACTAAATAATATTCCTTTTGCCTTAAAAGAACTAATAATCGCTCCAATACTAAATCCTAATATGAAAGTTTTACTGAAAAACATAAATATAATTATTGGCAATCCAATTACCGATATACCTAATAACCAAATAATTAGAATATAACTAATATTACTGAACAAATTATTTTTTAGAGCTAAAAAACAATCTAATTTATTATTTTCGATACTACTTAAAAAATTATTTAAATGATCAACTACTAAAGTTTGATCAGAACTATTTAAAATACTTACAAAAACTGCTCCTGCTGTTATTCCTATAATTGTCAATATTAAAAGAAATAGAAATATTTTTTTGTCCAATTTGATTCTAATTTTTAGTTTGTCCATTATTTTCATCTTTATCACCTAATTAAGAATATTAAAAATAATAAAAAATATTCCTTTTTTTATTATTTTATAGTATAATTGTTACTAGGTGATTTTATGCGAAACGAAAAAGTTGGAAAAGTAATGGCAATTGTGATGCTTTTAGTTATGGTTTTATCAACCGTCGCATCTTTAATTTTTATCTAAACATAAAAAACTAAATAAAATTTTTATATCTTATTTAGTTTTTTTATTAACATTCATTAATTATAAGTGGATCTGTTCCAAAAATTATTCTATTAACTTCCAATCTTTGACATTATACTTAATTATACATAGGAACTATTTTTATTAAATATAAAAATAACATTTTTCTGTTTGAAATTTCAAAAAAAGAGACAATGGTCTCTTTAATTTTCTCCTTCTTCTAACATGTTAGTTATAAAAATACCATAACCCTTATGAGGATTATCGACAACTACATGAGTTACCGCACCGATAATTTGATTATTTTGAATAATTGGTGAACCACTCATACCTTGAACAATACCATTAGTTTTATTCAATAATTCTTGATCAGTTATTTTAAATGAAATATTTTTAGTACTAGTTGAATTATTTAGTTTAGTAATTTCTATTTCATATTTACTTACAACATCACCATCTAAGACCGTTAAAATTTCAGCTTTACCGGTCTTAATTTCATCAGGTTTTGCTACCTTGTATAATTTTGAATTATCAAAATCATCAGTATAATTGCCAAATATTCCTTTGGTAGTATTTTCAAAAATACTACCATTAATTGAATCAGTCATTATTTTAGCATTCTTCTCACCAGGCGTACCATTAGAACTTGGTTCAATATCAGTTACATTAGACTCAAAAATACTACCACCTGATATATCTAATATTTTACCAGTTCTACTATCTGTTATCTCATGACCTAATGCGCCAAATAATTTGGTGTTTGGATCAATATAAGTAAGAGTTCCGATGCCTGTTACACTATCCTTAACATAAATACCAGTTTTATAATTATTATTATCTTTAACTAATTGTAAATTGATAGTTTTTATATCATTATCTCTTTTAAACTCTACTTTAATATTACCATCGCTAGTTTTAATTTTATTAGTTAGGTCATATATTGAAGCTATTTTTTGATCATTGATCGATGTAATTACGTCTCCAATTTCTAATCCTGCTTTACTAGCTATATACTCATCATTAACCTTATAAAAACCAACTACCATAACACCATCAGTTTTTAATTCAATGCCGATATTTTCCCCACCAACAATTATGTAATCTGAATATGCAAAAGCTTTTGGTATAAAAAGAGTAACAAGAAGAAGGGAAAGAAATGTTTTTTTAAACATTAAAACATCTCCTTTTCTATTTCACAGACTACAATAATATTATTAACTAAAAAAGAAGACTTATTCTTCTATTTCTAAATCTTCTAAATTACCATTTTCTGTTACTATTTTATTAACTTTTTCTTCAATATTTTTTAATTGTTCATCACATTCTTTAACTAATTTCATTGCTTCACTATATTTATCAATTGAATCTTCTAAATCATTATTTTCACTTTCTAAAGTGGCCACTATCTCTTCTAATTTTTTTATTTTTTCTTCAAACTTCATTAATTTATCTCCTTTACATTAACAACAATATCACCGTCACTAAACTTGATATTTAAAGTATCGTCTAATTTGACTTTCTTCTTACTTTTTATAATCTTATCATCTTTATAAGTTAAACTAAATCCTCGTTTTAAAACATTTAGAGGATTAACTAGTTGTAATTTTTCAATCAAATTATTTAAATTATTAATATTATTATCTATTTTTAATTTAATATTCTTATTTAAATTGTTATTTAATAAAATTAATTTTTCATATTTATTTTTATATAAAAATTGAGGATTTTTTAAAATGTAAGAATTTTTAAGACTATCTAAATTTAATTTTTTAAAATCGATTTCTTTAATTATCAATTCATTTAGTTTATTATTTAACAAATCTAGTTTTTGTTTTTTATTTTCATATAATAACAATGGATTTTTTAAAATATAAGAATTTTTTAAACTGTCCAAATATAATTTTTGGATATTTATTTTTTTTAAAATATCACTACTTAATCTAATTTTTAACTGATCAATGTATTTATTTACATCAACTAAATTAGGCACCGCTAATTCGGCAGCTCCGGTCGGCGTCGGCGCCCTTAAATCGGCTACGAAATCAGCAATCGTAAAATCAACTTCATGTCCAACCGCACTAATAATTGGAATTTTAGAATCAAAAATAGCTCTAGCTACTATTTCTTCATTGAAAGGCCACAAATCTTCAATTGATCCACCACCTCTTCCAACAATTAAAACATCCAAATCAAAAGTATTAGCCAACTTTATATTTTTAACAATATCTTTACTAGCGTTTTCTCCTTGAACTAAACTAGGAAACAAGATAACTTGTCCAATCGGATATCTTCTTTTAATAGTTGATATAATATCTTTGATTGCAGCTCCTGTATTAGCTGTAATTACTCCAATTTTAGTAGGATATTTAGGAATCGGTTTTTTATATTTTTCATCAAACAAACCTTCACTAGCTAATTGCTTTTTTAATTTTTCAAAAGCAATATATAAACTGCCAATTCCATCTTCAATCATTTCTTCAACATATATTTGATAATTACCAGTTGCTTCGTAAACACTAATTCTGCCAGTTATTAAAACTTTAGAACCATCAATCGGTTTGAAATTTAATTTTCTAGCATTACCACTAAACATAATCGCATTGATCTTACTTGTCTCATCCTTAATCGAAAAATAAAGATGCCCAGTTGAATGTTCTTTAAAATTGGATATTTCACCTTTAATAAAAACATGAGTTAAATTTTCATCTGTATCTAGTTTATGTTTTATGTAACGATTTATAACGCTAACTGTTAAATATTTATCGTTCATTTTCAACCATCTCGTGATATACTTTATCTAAAACAGCATTAATCATTTTTGCAACGCTATCATCACTATATAATTTGGCTAGTTCAATTGCTTCATTAATCGATACGATACTTGGTGTATCAGTGTATAACAATTCATAAATACCCATTCTTAAAATTGCTATATCAGTATTACCCAAGCGATCAATAGTCCAATTATTTAAATATTTATTAGCTATTTTATCGATATCATTTTGATAAGTAATAACACCATAGACAATATCTTTGATAAATTCATTATCAATTTCTACGTTTTCTTTAATTATTTCTTCAACATCATAAATCATATTATTTTTTTCATAAACTACAATTTGATAAAGAATAGTCATAATAATTTTTCTTGCTTCACTTCTATTAATTTGTTCCATAATATAACCTCTTTTTCATAATATTCATTATATCACGAAATATGCAATTTAAAAAGCCTAAAGTTAATTGAATTGTCAATTCGCTAATTTTCATTTGGAAGTCCGTTTTTTGAATAAAAAAGGAAATAAGTCTGATTATAGTATAATACAAGGTGTTTCTATGCAGTTATAAGGAGGAATTGAAAATGAAAACATGGAAACATATAAATTTTGAACAAAGAAAAGTAATAAGTTCAGGCATTGCTCATAATGACAAATTAATTGAAATTGCAGAAAGATTAGAGCTTGATCCTAGGAGTATCTCTAAAGAAGTTAGAAGAAACAGAACACCAATTGATTATCCAGATGGCACTATATCAAAATGTCAAAAACTAAATAGATGGCCTTTAGTTTGTACTAAATGCAAATATAGATATTCATCTAAATGTACTCATGTAAAACTAAAATATGATGCCAAGATTGCTCAAAGAAAAGCTGATGCTAATCTTATTAATTCTAGAAAAGGTATTGATTTAGATGATGAAGAATTTAAAGGACTAGATTCTATTATTAAAAAAGGTATTGATGAAGACAAATCTATATATCAAATTAAAATTGAGAATAATGATAAAATTGATAAATCAATTACTACTTTATATAGATATATTAATAAAGGATATCTTACTACTAAAAGAATTGATTTACCTTATGCAGTTAAATTAAAAAAAGAAAACATAATAAAAAGTATGAGTATTCTGAAAATAATAAAATTGACAGAACAGGTCATACTTATTTAGACTATCTGTCATACATTCATAAAAACCCAAGAATTAATGTATGGCAACTAGATTTTCTAGGTGCCATCAAAACAGATAGTAAAAATATTTTATCATTTATACTTCCAAAAGTCCACTTTACTTTATTAGATATCATAAGCAATCCTAACACGACTAAGGTTGTTAAATTCTTTGATGAGTTAGAAGAAAAAATTGGAACAGAAAATTTTATCGAATTAATTCCAGTAATTTTAACTGATAGAGAGCCCTGCTTTTCTGATATTGAAGGTATATGTTTTTCTAAAATTACTGGTGAAGAAAGACGTAAATTATTCTTTTGTGATCCTTATGTATCAAATCAAAAACCTAATGTTGAAAATATAAATAAGCAAATAAGAAAGTTTTTCCCTAAAGGAAAATCCATTGATCATTTATCTAAAAAAGATGTATTAAACAAAAATATAACATTGCTTAATACACCAATTAAATCATTAGATGGAAATACACCTAAAGATGCATTCAATGTTGTATATGGTGAAGATTTATTCTATAAAATATTTGATGTTGTCAATGACGAGCGTATGTGAGTTCATTTTAATCATTGACAACATTATCGATAATTAAAATATTCATACAAATAAAGTTTATCTTTATTTGTTACTAAAAAATAATTATCTGCATAGAAACAAAAACGGAAATAAGTTTAAAAAACGGACTTTAGTGCGTTATTTTAGTCGTGGAATATTTTAGTTGCAAAAACAGCTTTTAGAAGTAATTTATCAACTTTATTTCCGTTTTGTATCTTAAAACCGGCAATATATCTGATAAAGAAAAAGATCCGTTAGAAAACGGACTTTAGTCTAAAAATTTACGTTATTTTTTAAATTTATTAAAAATTATTCTTCTGTTCTTAAAGTTTTTATCATTGCATCAACTACTGAACTGATTTCTTTAATTGTTGATGGATCTTGTTTTTTATCAATTACTGATCCTATTATTTCACATGGAACACCATCCAATATAAATGAGTATCCTTTAGCATACCCATCAAATTTAGTATCAGTACCATAATTTATTGTTCCTTCAAAACTATACACATCAATTCCATTTACTTTTATTTCTTCAGATTTAGTTATGTTAATACTATTTATTCCACCCTCATAATTTTGCATATTAATAGTAAAGTCTTTAAAAGCTACTTTATGTGCTTCTTTTGTATTGTTTGCATTACTCATTTTAGCTGAAGTGAAAGCAACATATTTTGAATCATGTACTATGAATAATTCAGTAAAGGCTTGTTCAATTTCTTGATAATTAGGAACGTCAACATATATATTTTTTAATGGTACTTTATATGTTCCTGACAAAAGTGTTGAATTAGCATTATTATTTATATCATCCTTTACTTGTTCTTTATTTTCAGTTAGATTATTAGTATCAACCTCATCATTGCTTTTTGAATTACCACACCCTGTAGTAATTCCAACTATTAATACCCCACATACTAAACTTAATAATATTTTGTTTTTCATATTCTACTGTCCTCCTTACATATATTATCTTTCAGATCTTACTGTTTTCATCATATTATCTATCGTTGCTTTCATTTCTTTAATCATACTTTGTTCTTGCTTAACATCTTACTGCACCTACTTTCTATTATTAATTATATATTATTTATAAATTAAAAACAAGATTTTATTAAAAAAAGATAAATTCTCTATTTTATCTTTTCTTTCAAATTATACAATAAATTAAGTGCATCCATCGGTGTCATTTCTAAAGGATTAATATTTTTAATTTCTCTTTCAATTTCAGATTCAGTATCCTTTAAATCATCTAAAGGTAATGCCTCTTGAATGATAATATCTCTTTTTTTCTCTTTATTTTCATAAACAGATAAAATTTGATTAGCTCTTTTAATTAAATTATCTGGTAAATTGGCTAATTTAGCTACATGAATACCATAACTTTTATCGATACTACCTGTTTTAATTTTATGTAAAAATGTAATATGTCCATCTTCTTCTAAAGCAGATACATGAATATTTTTTAGATTAGTTAAATTATTTTCTAAATCGGTTAATTCATGATAATGAGTCGAAAATAAAGTTTTACATTTAATGTTATCATGAATATATTCGATAATTGATTGAGCTAAAGCCATCCCATCAAATGTAGCAGTACCACGTCCTAATTCATCGAATAAAATTAATGAGTTGCTAGTGGCATTACTAATAGCATTATTAGCTTCATTCATTTCAACCATAAAAGTCGATTCACCACTTACTAAATCATCAGAAGCCCCAATTCGGGTAAATATGGCATCAAAAATTGGTAAGATAGCTTCACTAGCAGGAACAAAGCAGCCGATTTGAGCCATTATAACTGTTATCGCAAATTGGCGCATATAAGTCGATTTACCGGCCATATTAGGCCCTGTTATTAACAAAATATTTGTCTTATTATCCATTATAATGTCGTTAGGAACATATTCACCTTCTAAAACTTGTTCAACTACTGGATGACGGTCATCGACAATATGAACAATCCGCTCATCAGTTAATTTGGGTCTAACATAATTATAGGAAGAAGATACACTAGCAAATGATTGAAGACAATCTATTTCACTAATTACTTTAGAAATAGATTGCAAAGTAGGAATATATTCTTTTACTTTATCTCTAATTTCACAAAATAATTGATATTCTAAATCAATAATTTTTTCTTCCGCGTTCAAAATTAAATTTTCTTTTTCTTTTAAAATCGGACTAATATATCTTTCACAATTAGATAAAGTTTGTTTTCTCTCATAACCATACTCATCTTTAACTAAGTTAATATTCCCCTTAGAAATTTCAATATAATAACCAAAAACTTTATTGTAACCAACTTTCAAATTTTTAATACCGGTTCGTTCTTTTTCTTCATTTTCAAACCTAGCGACAAAATCTTTACCACCTTTACGTAATTCTTTAAGTTCATCTAATTCTTTATTATATCCTTCTTTAATAATGTAACCTTCTTTAATTGTAACAGGTGGATTTTCATAAATACTTTTATCCAATAAATTATATAAATCATCTAAAGTCTCTATATTTTTATAAAAACTGATTTGGGTCAAAATATCTTTGATATTAGGTAAAACCGATAGCGAATTTTTTAATTGTAACATATCTCTTGCATTAGCTGTTCCAAAAGCGATTCGTCCCGATAATCTTTCTAAATCATATACTTCTGTCAAATATTTTTCTAAATCATTAGTAAGCAAAAACTCTTCTTGTAATTTTTCAATACAATCGTATCTTCTTTCAATTTCTTTTTTATCGATTAAAGGATTTTCAATAAAACTTTTAAGCATTCTTGATCCCATTGCTGTTTTTGTTTTATCCAATAACCAAATTAAAGAATGATTACGTTGTTTTAATCTAAAAGTTTCCGTTAACTCTAAATTACGTTTGGTATGAATATCCATCTTTAAATAGTTTTTATTTTCTTTAATAATTGCTCTTTGTAAATGTGACAAATCACGAAATTGAGTATAATTAACATAACTTAATAAATATTTAATAACTTCAATTAATCTGATATCACCGATATCGTTATAAATATAACCATATTGATCTAAAGTTTCCTTCTTATCAAATAAAGAAACCGTTACCTTAAAATTATTTTTAAGTAAAGAATATACTGTTTTATCAAAATTCTCGCTGATGACAATTTCTTTAATACCAATACTGACAACTTCACTTACTAATTTAGAAACATTGTGTTCAAGTAAAAAAGTATAAATTTCACCGGTCGTAATATCGGCATAACTAACCGCATATCCATGGTTAAAATCGATAATAGCTCCAATATAATTATTTTCTTTTTCATTTAATGATTCGTTAAATAATGTCCCACTACTAACAATTTGAACCATACCTCTTTTAACAATTCCTTTAGCAGTTTTTGGATCTTCTAATTGTTCACAAATACCTACTTTATAACCTTTTTCTACCAATTTATCGATATAAATACTGGCGGAATGAAAAGGAACTCCACACATCGGAATTCTCTCATCAAGGCCAGCTGATTTACCAGTTAAAGTTAGTTCTAATTCGCGCGATACTGTTAGGGCGTCTTCAAAAAACATTTCATAAAAATCTCCTAACCGATAAAAAACAATTATATCTCTATTTTGTTTTTTAGTTTCAATATATTGTCTCATCATCGGCGTTACTTTATTCATATCGACACTATCTATACTCATGCATACCACCATTACAAATTATACCAGAAATATCAAATAAATTCAAACAAAAAAACATAATAATATGTTTAATTTGTTAAATATTTAATTGCATCATCAATATGGCTAACTTCAACTAATTCAATATCTAAATCATCTTCTAAAACAACCTTTTTAGCTTCTTCAAAATTTTCAGTTGGAGCAAAAAAGATATCTGAGTCTTCCTTAACTGCAGCTTTAATTTTGTATTCAATTCCGCCAATCTCACCGACATTACCATATTCATCAATAGTTCCCGTTCCAACTATTTTAAGACCATTGGTAATATCATCAGGAGTTAAATAATTATAAATTGATAAAGCCATCATAAAGCCTCCAGAAGGACCTGATTCTGATTTTTTAAAATTGATAGATACTTCTTTAGAAGGTATTACTTCTTTAGTTTCACAAACTGTAACGCCAACTAATTCCACACCTTCAATATTAGTTTTTTTAGCCTTTCTTGTATGTTCTTTACCATTATTAATAACTTTAAATGTTAAATCATTACTTTCTTTAATAACATTTAAAGCTTCTTCTTTACTATTTATATTTATGTCATTAATAGAAATAATTTGATCACCAATTTTTAAATCAGTATTAGCTTCTTCATAAATATAAATAATATTCACTTTTCTATTTTTCACTTCATAATCAAGACCGGCCTTATCAAATGCTACCATGATAGCATTTTGATTAGCTTCTTCTAATAGTAAGTGATTGCGATAATCTATTTCTTCGACAGTTTCATTACTAGCTACAACTTCTTCTTTTTTAATAATATCCCAATCATCATTAAAATAAGCAAAAATAAGGGTTGGAATTGTTGCTTTAATTTCAGAAATGTAAGCTAAATTAAGACTTCCTTCCATATTGTAGCCATCTTCAACTTCCAACCTTTTAGAAACATCGATTAAGCCACCCGGCATGTCGATGTAATAAGGTAATTCTAAAGTAAATAAAAATAAAATACAAAATAAGATAATGATAAGTTTAAAATTTTTTTTGATATAGTATTTGATTTGTTCATATATTTTATTAAGCATATAAATTCCTCCTAGAAAATGAGTTGAAAAAAATGAAAAAAATAATTACAAGTATATTAATAATGTTATGTTTAATCATTTGTGCTTATGAAATATTAAGCGAATCACAAACGATTATGAGCGCTGTATCGACTTCTTTTAATATTTGGATCAATAATGTATTCCCATCATTATTTCCTTTTTTTGTACTATCAGAAATACTTACTAACTATGGGTTTATAGAACTATTTGGGGAATTATTTAAACCAATATTTGAAAAATTATTTAAAATGAATGGTAATGCTGCTTTTATATTTATTATGAGCTTAATATCTGGTTGTCCTAGTAATGCTAAATATACTAGAGAATTATATTTACAAAATAAGATAAATGCTAAAGAAGCCACTAAAATATTAATGTTTTCCCATTTTTCCAATCCTTTATTTATATTAGGAACAGTATCCTTAACTTTTTTAAATGATAAAAAAATCGGATTAATAGTTTTAATATCTCATTATATATCTAACATCATCATTGGTTTGTTATTTAGAAATTACAACCCAAGTAAAATAACCAAAGATAAATTTTCTTTAAAAAAAGCTATTTTAATGATGCATAACAAAAGAATTAATAACGATAAAAGATTTGGTTCTATCATTACTAATTCCCTTATCAATAGTATCAATACTTTATTATTAATATTAGGTGTTATTACAACTTTCTTAATTATAACAACTATTATCGATAATAATTTTCATCCTTCGTTATTAAATAAAACTTTTATTAGTGGTTTTTTAGAAATGACTCAAGGTTTAAGACATGCTAGTTTATTAAATACTACTACTAAATATAAAGCCATATTAATCTGTATGATTATATCTTTTGGTGGATTATCAGTTCACACACAAATATTAAGTATCATTAGTGATACGGATATTAAATATAAACCTTTTTTATTAGCTAGATTAATTCATGCTATATTATCTTCAATTATCTGCTTTATGATCCTAAGTATGTGATTCTAGCATAACCATTGCCAGTTTTACCAACAGCAGTAGTTCCATTCGGTTGAATAAAAGATGACGTTCCTAAATAAGTATGCGCATCAGTCAAATAATAAGAACTATTTAATGTGCATCCGGTTGGACAATAGGTGTATGTGCTTGAGTTATAAACGTAACCAGAGCCGCCTCCGCCTCCAGCGCCATTAGTTCTACCGGCAGAGCCACCATACCAGCCTCCGCCTCCGCCTCCACCAGATGAACTACTAGCTGATCCGCCTTGGCCAAAACTACCACTTAAAGCTGTAATTGTTCCAGTAGTTCCAGGACTACTAATTGATCCCCCAGTACCGTTACTTTGACCCGATCCTTTATATGTAGTGGCCGGTCCTCCTGAAGTTCCTCCACCAGCACCACCAATAGTAGAGTATGATGATTCACTACTCCAAGCACAAGCACCACCGCCTCCACCAGCTACTAGAACTCGGGAATATAATGAATTTTGGGAAATGCGGATATCTGATGCACCACCGCCTCCTGCACATGCTACACCACTTTGGGAGCCAGTATAAGACCGGCCACCGCCTCCAAATGCATATGAAGAATAAGTCGAGACGACATTTACACTCTGGCCTTGTGAACCAACATATATATAAATTGTCGTACCTTTACTCAAATTAATTGTTCCATACGAATAACCACCATAACCACCGTGAGCATTGGCAGAATGATTACCACCTTGTGCTCCCCATACTTCTAACTTATATCGACCAGTTTCAGGAACAATGAAAGTTTGATATGAACCAGTATAATCAAAATTATAAACTAAAGTAACTTCTGGCAAGGCATTATCAAAGGCGAATTGACTCAATACTCTAATTCCAAAATTTTGATCTTTAAAATTATCATTATATATAGGGATATCGACAATTAATATTGAACCATCGACATAAGACTGCAATGTCGCTGTCTTAACGACATCAACAGTAACGTTTTTTAAATAACTATCTTTAGGTAACTCTGTTTTATAGGTTCCAAATTCAATTGTATTATTATCATAATCTACTACCAATTTATCGTTACTATTATCTGTATAGTTAAACTGATAACAATTAGTACCACAAGATGTCGTCGATGAAATAGTTTTACTTCTAAATTTCTTATTTATTTCATTACTAATAATTGATTGCTTATTTAATAATTCAGTTTTAACAATACTGTTATCATATAATTTTTTTAAATTAAGAACTAACTGAAATAAAAAGACAGCTATAACAAGAACTAAGGAAAATGAAACGATTAATTCAACAACTGTCATCCCTTTTTTATTCTTCATAAAACTTCCTCCTTAAATTTGTAATGTTGCATAAGTATCATCTTCAAATTGAACAATAATACGATAAGAATTATTACCAACTGGACTTATATACTTAATAAAAGTTTTTAGTGAATTTTCAAATTCATTGTAACTATCAATGTTATCTTGAAGATAATAAACATCGTTTCTTGTAAATAATACTTTCTTAGCGTTTATATTATCCATAAGAGCTCGACAATATAAATATTCAGTAAAATAAGAAACCGGGCAACTAGTAATATCAATATAACCAACATTAGTTTGATTTAAAGCTGTAATTACCTTATCGATTCCATCATTATTTATATATTCTTTAATATTATTAGTCAAATACAAATTATTGACACTATTATATTTAAATGTACGATTAAAACTATTATTAATAGAACTAAACTGAATGAATATGAATACTAAACTAGTCATAACAATTGTTGAAATTATTATGGTTTCAGCTAAGACAAAACCTAATTTATTATTTTTTTTCATAATTATCTCCTTTTATCTTGAATTTAGTCTAAATATATTATATAATATTTTTGGAATAAAAACTAGTCCTAAAATATAAAAGGGGTTGAAAAACTATGATGAGACAATTTGATTTTGAAAAAATACCGGTTGTTGAAGTTGTAAATGAAATAATGGTTGACGCTTCTAAAAGAGGCGCTTCTGATATTCACTTCGATCCGTTAGATGAACATATGAAAATTAGAATTAGAATTGATGGTATCTTACACAATTATGCTGAGGTACCAAATTCAATTAAGAAAAATCTAATAACTCGTATTAAAATCATTTCAGGTATGAATATTACTGAATCACGTCTACCACAAGATGGCGCTATTAAAGCAACATTACAAGGCACTAATTTGGATTTGCGTGTTTCTTGTATCCCAACTAGCAACGGTGAGAAAATAGTTATTCGTATCTTAGACTATACAATGAGTTTAGCTGGTGTTGAAACTTTAGGTTTTAGTGAAGATAACTATAAAAAAGTATTAGAGATGATTTCAAAACCAAACGGCATTATTTTAGTTACTGGTGCTACTGGTACTGGTAAATCTACGACAGTTTATTCTATATTACAAAGGTTAAATACTGAACAAGCTAATGTTGTTACAGTTGAAGATCCAGTTGAAATGAATATTGAAGGAATTAATCAAATTCAAACTAACAGTGAAATCGGACTTACCTTCGCTACTGCTTTACGTTCTATCTTACGTCAAGATCCTAACATTATAATGATTGGAGAAATTCGTGATACTGAAACGGCTAAAATTGCTGTTCGTGCCTCTATTACTGGTCACTTGGTATTATCTACTATCCATACCAATAACTCATTAAATACTATCGAACGTCTACTTGATATGGAAGTTGAACGTTACTTATTAGCTAGTTCACTAGAAGGAATCATATCACAAGTATTAGCTCGTAAATTATGTCCACATTGTCGTACCTTAAAGAAAACTAATGAATATGAAAAAGAATTATTTAAAACAGTTTTAGGCAAAGATGTCGATGAGATTTATACAACTGAAGGTTGTGAGGAATGTGGTAACGGATATGCTGGTCGTATAGCTATTCACGAAGTATTATTATTCAATCAAGAAATAAGAGATGCTATTAGTGCTGGTATTAGACGTGATAAATTAAGAGATTTGGTATATAAATCAGGCGTTAATACTTTGTTAGAAGATGGCCTAGAGAAAGTTTTAATGGGATTAACTACTGTTGAAGAAGTAATTAAATTAATTGAATTAGAAGATGATGAAAAAGGTTCTAAAGCTTATGGATTAAAAGCAGCATTAAGTAATACCGATTTAACTAAAACAACTACGAAAAATAATGCTGAGCCAAAAGTTCAAAAGAAGGAAGAAAAACCAGAAATTGTAACTGAATCATCAACTAAAGATGAATTAGTTATCGAAACTCCTAATGATAATCAACAAACAGAAGATAGACCACTTACTTTAAATGATTTAATCAATAGAAGTACTAAAAATTAAGATGAATTTCTTAATTTTTTTGTTTTATCAAATTAAAAAGAAGATTTAAATCTTCTATATTTCATAAGGATCAGACCAAATCCCACTCCCACCATTAATTTTGACACTAGAATTTATAACTATAACTGGACGAATTGTATTAGGATTAGTAACATTAACGATATCAGTATTTCCATAATTATAAACTAGCCATATTTGGTTATTATTAGTATAAGGAGTTAAAGTCCAATAAGAAGCACTGTTTTCCATATCAGAGTTAGAAGTATAACCAGCTGTTAAAATACTGCTACTTTGTCCTGATAACATCTCACTCATTCTAATTAATCCAACAGTCGAATTAATTGTTCTAGTTGGTTTTGTCTGTTCTAAGGCAACTGTATAATTAGTTCCATAATCTGTTTTATTTTGATAAAAAGGATAATCACGTACCATTTTATCACGATTAGTAGAGTCAGTACTAGCAACTAACCAATTTAAAACATCACCATTTAATTTTTGACCAATATTACCATCAGTAGTGAACGTATTACTTGCTCCAAAATTCATTAAATATTTAGTCGCAACTGGTTCTTCATAAAAACCATCTAATATTAATTTAGTATTACCATCATCATCAATTCCCACAACACGATAAATTTTATTAGCAAATTTAACATACTCACCAATCGTAGCTGTATTCAAGTTATCATTAACATCAATAAATTTATTCTCATTCAAAACATATGGTCCATTGTCTTTAGTCCAATTACTTGCAATCTTACCACTTCCTGAAGTAATTGTCGCAGTCGGTAAAATATTAATCACTGGTCGAATTCCACGATTATTGGTCGACATAAGACTATTACTATCACCATTATAATGCATATACCAAACCTTGGTCGCATCATAAGGCGTTAACATCCAATGACTTTGATTATTATATAAGTACGAAGTATTATCGCCAGCCAAATTATACTCATCTAATGTTATTAAACCAACTTTAGAAGCTGATGTTAAAGCATCATTAGAACAAACTGTTCGATTAGAACTTTTAGTAGTTGTCGCTTCATAACACCATACTTGATCAGCAATAATATCTTTATTTTTTAAATTATTATAAAAATAATTATTTAACCAATCTTTAATAAAACTGCCGTCGTAATTTAAAGCATTATTTCTCGTTCCAAAAATAACAGTAGATAAATTATCTTCGGCTACCAATTTTATGCTATTATCGGCATTAATTCCCATTATCCGCCATAAGAATCCTGAATACCAAATATAATTATTATCAGGATTACCTTTTAAATAGCATCCTCCCATATAACTATAATTGTTATCATTTGTAAGAGTACAACCACTACCATCAGTATTTAAATATGGAAACTGTTCTAACACTTTATCTTCAATTTTAGTAATTATAGGCACAACTGGTTCTTCTGGCGTTTGAGATGCTCCATTTATTGTAAAACTGCCATCTGATTGTAGTTCAAATTCATAATTATTACTCTTTACCTTTAATTTGGTTACTTTGCCATTTTCATATTTTACTTCTAAGACTTCGGCATTCCCTAAACTTACCATTTGGCTGACATCATCAATGGTTACTCCATCATCATCATTGCAAATGTCTATACTTCCATCTAATTGATTCTTCATTTCTGATGTCGCGCAGTAATTATTAATGCTATTCATTATCATACTTGCTTCTGATTTTCCGGCACTTTTTCTTGCATCCTCAATCACATTTAATATGATTGGTGTGGCTATCAAAGCTATTATAGCTAATATTATGATTACTGCTAATAATTCTATTAATGTAAATCCGCATTTCTTCATAAATATTCTCCTCATTTCTTTATAACTTAATTTTAATATCATCTTTATTCTAATAATAAGTTACATTTTTAATGTGAGGTAGTTTATTTATTTTTAAATTAAGCAAATAACAATTTAGTCTATAAAGTTTTTGCCACCCCCCATGTGTGCTATTTGCTAATGCGGGTGCTACTTTATTTTCTAACATCTTACTGCACCTACTTTCTATAATAATTATATATTATTTATTGCTAAAAAACAATAATTTAATCACAAAAAAATAGTAAAATTTACTATTTTAAAACCATAGATAAAACTAATATACCAAGTAAAATTCGATATACCATAAATATTTTAAAATCATGTTTTCTAATATATTTTAATAAGAAAGATATACATAATAAACCAACAATAAAAGAAATTAAAATGCCTATTCCGAAAGTGATTAAATTTTCACTAATAATTGTTAAAGTGTTTTCTTTAATTAAACTAAAGAAACTAGCGCCTAATACAACAGGTACTGATAGATAAAATGAAAATTTTGCGCTATCTTCCCTATTTAAACCCAAAGCACGACTAGCTGTAATAGTAGTTCCACTTCTTGAAAAACCAGGAATTAAAGCAAATACTTGTGCACAACCAACAATTAACGCTTGATACCATTTCATTTCTTTGATATCTTTATCAATTTTACTTTTTTTATCGACTAAATAAATAATAATACCCATAATTATCAAAGCTAAAGCGATTAACCAAAGTTGTTTCCTAAAAAAACTATCGAAAATATCTTCAAATAAAACACCAACAATACCAGCAGGAATAGTAGCAATAATTAAATACCAAAATAAACGACCGTCTTTAGTCTTAGTTCCTTTGGTAATACCTGAAGTAAATATCTGCCATAATTCTTTAAAAAAGAAAATAATAATTGCTAACAAAGTTCCAAAATGTAGCGCTAAATCAAAAGTCAATTCGATATTAGGAGCAATATTACTACCAATATTAAAAACTTCTCTAAAAATAATTAAATGAGCTGAAGATGAAATTGGTAAAAATTCAGCTATTCCTTGAATAATACCCAATATTATAATGTCTATCATGTTTCATCACCTACTATATTTTATCATATTATAAAGCTTAAATTTAATTTAATCTTTTAATTTGACAAAATGTTTTCACATTTAATTTTATTCTTCTATTTTATTTCTAATACTATAAATACAACCACAAAAATCTTGACGATACAAATTATATTCTTTAGATAATTTAATACTTTGTTTATAGCCTTCTTTTTTCTTAAAATCACTTACTAAATATTTAATACCATATTCTTGTTCTAAAGTTAAACCGATTTCATTTAGTTTTTTACTATTTTTAAACGGACTAACGGTTAAAGTGGTCCCAAAATAATCATAATTTTTAGCTAAAGAAGCTGTTTTTCGAAGTCTTAATTCATAACATTTAAAACATCTATTCCCACCCTCTTTTTCATTTTCTAAACCAGCTACCACTTTATGAAATATAACGTTATCATAATCACAATCTAAAACTTTAATATTAAATATATTGCATAATCTAATTTGTTCTTCTTTTCTTTTATTATATTCACTAATTGGTTCAATATTAGGGTTATAATATAATACCGTTATATCAAAATAATCTTTTAAATAACTTATAACATAACTACTACAAGGAGCACAACAACTGTGTAGCAATAACTTTTTTTTACCATCTAAATTATTTATTATTTTTTCTAATTCTAATTGATAATTCATAAAACTCACCATTAATAATTATATATAATTTATCTAAAAAAGCAAGTTTAAATAAAAAGAATTCAAATTTTCATTTGAATTCTTATGAGAGAACTGCGCGCGAGCTGACATCACTGTAAGTGTAACCCGTGTGGTTGCTGAAGTAGAACACGCCTGCACTAGAGCCAATGTTATATTTGCCCCCACGATAGACCCAAGGATAGGTAGAGAAGACGAAATAAGCGAAATCACTATACCAACCGCCTGTAGTACTTCCAAATGTTGTTAATGTCTCTTTCGTTGCATCGCCAAGTTTACCTCGACTATGTGTTGTATTAGATGTTCCGTAGGTATATTTGTCATAATATTTTTCTTCTGGTGCATTTGCAAATCCTGATGATTGTATTAAAAATGTACCACTACTATCTACCATATTAGCCATTACATATTCCAATGATCCTCCTGACAGGTCATATACGCCATAAATATTTCCGGTAGTAGATTGGGCAACGTTATCTTTATAAGCATTACCTGCACCACCACCAGTATAATATGTTGTTCTATTTATTGCTATATCAGTTAG